>JAGNUI010000033.1 GCA_017987065.1 Arenimonas sp. | reverse complement strand
GCGAAAAAACACGGGCCGCTCTCACTCATCCATTTCGATGCGCATTGCGATACTTGGAAAGACGATAGCAATCGTATTGATCACGGCACCATGTTTTATCAAGCCGCCAAAAACGGCATTGTTGACCCTTCTCGCTCTATACAACTAGGAATGCGAACCTATAACGATGAAACGCATGGCTATCAAGTTCTTGATGCCCGCTGGTTACACGAACAAGGTGTGGCCAAAGCCGTTGAAGCCATCAAACAGCGCGTTGGTAACCACAAATGCTATATCACTTTCGATATCGATTTCATCGACCCGGCTTATGCACCCGGAACTGGAACGCCGGTAGTTGGTGGCTTTAACACGCATATTGCCTTGGAACTTATACGCGGTTTGGTAGGCTTAAACATTGTTGGTATGGATGTAGTTGAAGTTTCGCCACCTTATGACCATTCCGAAATCACCGCGCTAGCTGGCGCCAGCATCGCACAAGAAATGCTTTGCCTGGTTGCCATCGGAAAATCTGAACCGCGCTTCGGGCAAAATTCACTGCTAAACCAAGTTTGATATACTGCGGATGATGTCAAAATGCATTTTTGCAAACGATACTCATGGAGCACCGAGATGATTGATAAACACATTAAATTAATCCTGATAGTTACCGGATTGATCACCATGTTGCCTGTTATTCAGTTCTTTGCGCCTGACTGGATGCTGCAGCAACAGTCGCTTGCAGTTTCCGACGATGCCGGCAGGTTATTCGCCCAACATTGGGGACTGGTTGTTTTTTGTATTGGCGCGCTTTTAGTTTATGCCGCAACCCACCCAGGAGCCAGACGGTCAATTGTTTGCGCCGGTCTGATTCAGAAGCTGGGACTTGTTGTGTTGTTGCTGATGAATTGGAGCAACCCCGCATTGCAAGGCCTTCATTTAGTTGCGGTGTTCGATGCCTTGTGTGTCGTTTTATATGCCATTTACTTGTTCGGCAGCGGCAAACCCTCAGATGCAAAACCCGATTGAATAAGCCCAAACTCAAGGCCATCGCTGATGATTTACGCGGTGTTAGCCAACTAGCCATTGATGCCACAACAGGCGTGACCGACTTGGTTGAGGCAGTGCATCGCAACATCACCCATATGCGGGGTATAACAGCTTCCACTGAAAATGGCCGTACTTCCGGCCTAACTGGTGTTATCTATCATGGCGTGCGCAGTATCACGCAAATTGTCGGTGAAGGCATTGATAAAGCACTAGAACATGCTGCGCCCGTTTTGGGTAGTTTTAGTGACAAGCCCGAAAGAGAGCATCTGCAATCAGCGCTCAATGGCGTGTTAGGCGATCATCTGCATGCCAGTCAAAACCCCTTAGCCATCACTATGCAGTTCCGAAAAAATAATCAAACGCTGCATTTGCATGCCGAAACGCTACGAGAAAAAATTCCAGATATAACCGGCAAGTTACTTATTTTAATTCACGGTCTTTGCATGAATGACCGGCAATGGAATCAAACTCGCAAAGATGGCTCAAAACATGATCACGGCTCGGCCTTGCAGAACGATTTCGGCTATACACCCGTTTACTTGCATTACAACACCGGCCTAAATATCGCTAATAATGGCGCACAGTTTTCCACATTATTGGATGAGCTGGCACAGGTTTGGCCTGTTGCCATCGAAGAAATCGTTATTGTTGCGCATAGCATGGGTGGTTTAGTCACTCGCAGCGCGCACCATCATGCAGGCAACCTGCAACACTCTTGGCCAGCAGTCACAAAGAAAATTGTATTTCTAGGCACGCCCCATCATGGCGCGCCGTTAGAGCGTGGCGGACATTGGTTTGATAAGCTTTTAGGTGCTACACCATATGCCTCACCGTTCGCAAAAATAGGCAAAATACGTAGTGCTGGCATTACCGACCTACGTTACGGCCACATCCTTGATACCGATGAAGCGCCTGTGCCCTTACCCACTGCGATTCAATGTTTTGCTATTGCTGGCACAACCAGTATTTCTGAGGATGCATTACACGGCGATGGCTTGGTGCCAATTAAAAGTGCCTTAGGCGTTCATGAAGATTCAAAACAAAACCTAGCATTCCCAGAACATCACCAAATGATTTTACCCGCCACTAATCACATTCAATTGCTGAGTGAACAAAGCGCGTATTTAGCCATCAAAAAATGCATCGAAATGCCTGACAAATAGCGTATTGCAGCAATTCACGTTATGCTAATCCTTCATATTTAATCGCTAATTACTCATGCTTTCTTGGTTTGAACGGCTCGTAAACCCATTTCCCGAGACACCCCCAGAGCAACCGCCAAAAGGCTTTGTTGATTTTTTCTGGCTTGCAACCAAGGGTATGCGCGGTCTGATTTTGTTATTGGCGATTTTAACCGCACTCATTGGTGCTTTCGAAGCGTTGTTATTTGCCATGCTCGGCAATATTGTTGACTGGCTTAGCAAAATACCGCCGGAGCAACTCTGGAGCCAAGAGAAACATAACCTATTAATCCTGGCAGGCATTCTCATTGCAAGCCCTGTCTTAATCGGTTTGCAAGCAATGATCAAATACCAAGCACTAAATGGTAATTTTGCCATGCGCATGCGTTGGAATTTTCATCGGCATTTACTCAGCCAAAGTATGAGTTTTTATCAAGATGAATTTGCCGGCAGGGTTTCTGCAAGAATGATGCAAACGGCACTGGCCGTTCGAGATACGGTGATGATAATCACCGATATTTTGGTTTTTGTACTTATTTATTTCCTAACGATGACTGCCATAGTGGGCAGTTTCAATATTAGTTTATTGCTACCTTTTCTTGGCTGGCTAAGCTTATATATTGGTGCACTCAGTTATTTCGTGCCACGACTAGGCTTCGCTGCAAGCGCGCAAGCCGATGCGCGTAGTTTAATGAACGGCCGAATCACAGATGCTTATAGCAATATTGCAACGGTAAAATTATTTTCACACAATCAGCGGGAAGCGTTATTTGCCAAGCATTCCATGCAGGAGTTTTTAACGACGGTGTATCGGCAAATGCGTTTAATCACCGGCTTTGAAATTGCGAATCATATTTTGAGCATGGGCTTAATTCTCAGCACAGCAGGTGCTACTTTATGGCTATGGAGTAAGGGCGAAGTAGGCATTGGCGCCGTGGCTGCCGCAACGGCTATGGCTCTCCGGCTTAATGGCGTTTCGCATTGGATCATGTGGGAAATGGCCCATTTATTTGAAAACATCGGCACGGCTCAAGATGGCATTAGTACTTTAGCGCAACCGATTGCCATTCAAGATTCTGAACAAGCTAAAGAACTGATTGTCAGTAAAGGCGAAATCCGCTTTGAAAATTTAAGTTTTGCCTACACACCTCATAAAAATGTAATTGATCAATTTAATCTGACCATTCAACCTGGCGAAAAAATTGGCTTAATAGGACGCAGTGGCGCTGGTAAATCAACCATCGTCAATTTGCTATTACGCTTCTATTCAATCACGGAGGGGAAATTATTCATTGACGGACAAGATATCAATGAAGTGACACAAGACTCTTTAAGAAAAAACATTGGTATGGTCACTCAAGACACTTCCCTGCTGCATCGTTCGGTTCGCCAGAACCTGCTGTACGGTAACCCCGATGCATCAGAACAAGATATCCAACACGCTGCACGCAATGCTGAAGCAGATGAGTTTATTCAAGGTCTGCGAGATTCTGTTGGCCGGTCTGGCTTTGATGCGCATGTTGGTGAACGCGGGGTAAAACTTTCCGGTGGGCAACGACAACGCATTGCCATTGCACGCGTGATGCTGAAAAATGCACCTATATTATTATTGGATGAAGCCACCAGCGCATTAGACTCTGAAGTAGAAACCGTGATTCAACGCAGTTTGTATCGCTTAATGGAAGGCAAAACGGTGGTGGCAATTGCCCACCGTCTTTCTACTATTGCGGCAATGGATCGCTTAATCGTATTGGACAAAGGCAAAATTGCCGAACAAGGTACACATACCGAACTATTAGCTCATGGCGGTTTGTATGCACGGCTTTGGGCGCATCAAAGTGGCGGCTTTTTGATTGATGAAGAGGATTGATTGCACATAAATTTATCAAATGCGAATGAATTTCACTACTTTATTAAGTTAGTGTTAGGATAATCACAATACAAAATTTGGAGTAACCCATGAAAGATTTTGATCACAAAAAAGCCATCAAAATATTAAATGAAATTATGGAGTTTGAACTATCCGGCGTAGTTCGTTACACGCATTATTCGCTGATGGTGTTTGGCTATAACCGCATACCCATTGTGTCTTGGCTGAAAGGAAATGCCGATGAGAGTTTAGCGCACGCCTATAAAGCCGGCGAATTGGTGACCATGCTGGGCGGTCATCCATCACTAAAAATAGGTGCATTGCTAGAAACTGAACAACACAATATCGGTGAAATTTTACGCGAAAGCTTGGAACACGAAAAGCTTGCTGGCCAATGTTATTACAAATTGCTTAAGCTTGTTGAAGGCAAGTCGGTAGTGCTGGAAGAATATGCCCGCGAAATGATCTACCAAGAAGAACTGCACTTAGATGAAGTCAATAAGATGCTGCGCACACCGGGCGATTTAACACCGTTTAAAAATTAAACACGTGGTTTCATTGCATCGTAAACCAACGACCTTGCGCAATATGATCTGGTGTGGCAAATAAGTCGCCAGGCGTCACTAGTTTTGGATTTGGGCTATCGATAATATCGCCAACAGTATGCGTAGCGATTTGCATCTCATCTATTGCAGAAAGCCCTAATGCTAATCGCACTTCTGCCGCTTTTTGTTGCAGTGCTGCATCAGATAATAGCGATATTTCATCATCCTTAATTTCTTCATTCAGCCAATTGGTATTTTTAAGTTTCTCATGCTCAGGTAATAGCGCTTTGATTTCTTTAATGAGTTTCTGCCAATCAATGTCATCGGGGAAAGGTAAGCCAGACGGCCCGGAATAAATGATTCTTGGCGTAATGCTAGCACTGGGTGCAACCTCCGCACGCAATAGGCTGGTATAAACGAACTGGCTACAGGTCATGGCTTTATCGCTGTTGGCAAGCACATGATCAAAAGCCAATCTGAGTAATTTTCGCACAAGTGCATTGGCTGGTATTTTCTGTCTAACGGCAGCAAGCACACCAATCTGCACCAGCTTTCCAAACTCAAACGAAACCCCAATGAATAACCTCGCTGAGTTGAGCATGGCAAATTGTTGACTGGCACTGAAAATATCGCCGTTGCGGTCAAGTGAACGGAATACATCCACGTATTTAATATTAAAATCGGGCCGCATCAAATCTTCAAGTTTCGTTTCGGTAATGCCTTGTGCAATCGACTCCATTAACAATCCTTCAGACACCATCAATGCAGAATGGCTATAGGCACTATCACCAAACCATGCGATTAGTTTTGACAGCTCATCTGTGCTCATCATCAAAAGGATATCGCCAGACTTGGGTTCAACGGCTTTCATTACGAGACCTCGGAACCTGACAAATAAATACGGTTGCGTCCATTTTGTTTGCAATGATACAAAGCACGATCAGCTATTTGTATGGCTTGATCAATGCTGTCTAGCCCACCTCTTAATACTGAAACGCCTATGCTAATGGTGATGCTGATCTTGTGATCTGCGCACATGATTGGATTATCAGCTATGGTTTGTCGAATGCGTTCGGCTAAATTTCTGGCTTGCTCTTCATTAGTATCAGGCAATCCTATAACAAATTCTTCGCCGCCATAGCGTCCAAATACATCGCCAAATCGCAAAACACTACTAATGCGTTTAGCAACCACTTTCAAGACTTCATCACCCACAACATGCCCGTAGGTATCATTGATTTTTTTAAAATGGTCGATATCTGCAAATAATAACGAAAGCTTATTGCCATTTCTTTCTGAGCTCATCGCAGCAATAGCTAGTTTTTCATCCAATGCACGTCGATTATAGATATCTGTTAGCGAGTCTATTTGCGCTAAGCGTTCTGAGTAATCGCGCTCACGTTTATAAAGCAATATACGCTCACCAAGACCTGAGTACAGCAAAATACCAACGATGACATAACTAGCCGGCAATAAAATGCTGACAATCTCATTTTGAGGTAAATGCAAACTGAGCTCAATGATTCGCCAAAATGACACTGCAAACAAAGGCAACCATGAGAGTAAGAATAATTTGCCCAGGCGATTACCTTGGCGTATCAAAATGATACTGCACGAAAGCCCTGTAAAAGTACCGAGTATAATCGTAGCGTTTCCAATCGTAGGGATCCACGAGCTGTCTCTTAACACGGGCACAAAACTTACAAAAAATATGACTATAAATATTGAAATAACCAGTCGTTGCATCATGGCAATGCGCGGCGTGTAGCGCTGCATTTCGAGAAACACATACGTGAAATATGACAATAAAGCAAAGCAAGCGGCACCAAAAATTCGCTGCAGTGGGAAGTACTTATACCATTGCCCAATAGAATGAATATAAAAAATGTCGCCATTATTGGCAACAATGAACAACAGACTAAACAATGTTCCTAATGCTAATATTAAAAATGTTTTTTCCTTGAGCATCATGCTTAAAACAAAACCAGCCAACACCAGTGAAAAAATAGCGCCTTCAATAAAGTTGTGCATGCGTGATTGATTTGCGTCAATGATGCGCAATGCATTCTCATCGAGAATGTTGACTGCAATCGCAGGAATTTCTATTACTTTAAATCGAAAAAAAATGGACTGCCCCGCTTGCATGCCTGCAGGTATCAAAAAAACTTGTTTGCGTGGCGAAAACCCACGATTAGACTCTTGATCGAGTTGATTTAGCTTTATGGGAACTGTTGCATTAGGGAACCATACCTCAGACTCCGAATAAGTTACCGTAGACAGATACAACAAGTAATTCTGATCAGAGCCAATATCCTCATGTATTTCAATGCGCCACCAGCCTGATGTTTCTGGCATAGCGGTAAATGATTGATTGGTTGACAATACTTCTTGGCTTCGAAAGACATCAGCTCGGACTTTATCTGCCGGCAAACTCAAGCTACCCACGCGATAAACGCTAAATTTCACGCTACTTTCTGCAAATAACACCAAAGGCATCGACAAGCTTATTAACAAGCCTAATGCCAACACCATTAACTTGAGAGTTTTGCCCATACTGAAATACTAAATTAATGTATTACGCACATGCAGTTTTTCAGGCTTTGCTCCCCAATCTTCCATTAGGGCGATATACATTAACTTCTCAAATTCTGGAATGAAGCGTTTAATCACCGCATCAGGATCTGGGATAAGCTTGGCATCGGCAATTAATCCAAAATGCACATTGCCGTTATAACTTAAAATACTGACGCCCAAACCGATAGAGCCGGTTTGTGGCACCCAAAACATCTGCTCTTTAATTTTTACGCCAGCCATATACAAAGGCATTTGTGGGCCAGGCACATTGGTTGCCACCGTGGTTGCTTTGCGGCTAAATAATTCGAGTGCTAGCTGTTGTATGGCTGGTGGCAGCATACCAATAGTGGCTAATAAACCGAATGCCACAATGGCTTGCCGTGATTGTTTTAATTGCGTCATGCATTCCGTCACACGCAATAAACGTTGCACCGGATTTGGCTCGCCAACCGGCAGATCTAAAAATACTAAGCCAAAATGGTTGCCTAATTTTTTCGCGTGCTCTAGTGGGCGAAGATTCACTGGCACCGTTGCACGAATGGTTAAGCCATCAACGGCTTCACCGCGATCAATCATATAACTGCGCAATGCGCCGGCCATGCATGCCATCAAAATATCATTAACGGTTGCATCAAACACTCTCGATATCGCTTTAACATCTTCCAGTGGGATTGGTGGAGCCCACGCAACCCGTTTTCGCACTCCTAAACGACCACGTAAAACGGTTTCAGGATCATCACTAAGCGACAAAGCAAATGCTAACTCGCGTGCAATCTCGGCACCTTCTTTTGCGACCACGGAAGCGATGCTAGGGTCGCGGTATAAATCCATGCCTTTGCCGAGCAGATCCTCACCCATTTTCATGTAACGGCCGATGGCACCCATGCGAGCATGCACCGCTTTACCATCATCTTTCAACCACGTATTGCCAAGCGTCTTGGCTTTATGCGGTTTGTCATCACTATCAGTCATTGATAACAAGACTTGCACCAGTGCAATACCATCAGCGTAGCAATGATGAATACGCATAATCAATGCCGAGCCACCATCAAATCTATCCACCAAATGAAACTGCCACAAAGGCTTTGTTTGATCCAGTGGCGTTGAAGCCATAAGACTCACAAAACGTTCTAAAGCTGGCTTATCAGCTTTACCTGGCAGTGCAGAAAGACGCACATGCCAATCCAGATCGAAATCAGCATCATCTTGCCAAAAGGTTCCTGTGGTATTCACCATGACTTTTTGACGAAAGCGTGGATAAGCCATAAAGCGATCTTTAATGACTTTTTTCAGTTTATTAATATCTACTGGCTTTTCGAACATCATAACGCCAGTAATCATCATCAAGTTAGTTGGCTTTTCCATATGCAGCCACGCTTGATCAACGCGAGTCATCGGCACTTTTTTGCGGGTTTTACGAACAGTACTCATAACTAACTCGATACAAAGTTAAAATAACTGTACCGCAAAAATGCCTTTCTAGCACTATCGATTTGAATAGGCTGCCAATGCTTGATTTCTTGACTCTGCTAAATCTACGATGGGAGCACACGGATAATCGGGTGCCAACGCTTGCGTAATGCTTGGCTTGAGCCAAGGTGAAAACACTAACGGAACGGGCATACTCGCCAACTCAGGCACCCAGCGCTTGATATAAGAGGCTTTAGGATCAAAGCGCTCAGATTGAGTGACTGGATTGAATATGCGGAAATACGGCGCTGCATCGCAGCCTGTGCCCGCTGTCCACTGCCATCCTTGACTATTACTGGCTAAATCTGCATCCACTAAGGTATCCCAAAACCAATGTGCACCTTCCAACCAATGATAGCGCAGGTTTTTACATAGAAAACTGGCGACAATCATTCGTACCCGATTGTGCATCCAGCCGGTATGCCACAGCTCGCGCATGCCAGCGTCAATAATTGGCACACCCGTTTGCCCGCGCTTGAATTTTTCAAGCAACAAAGGATCTGGCTTAGCCCAGTTGAAGTAGTCAAACTTTGGATTAAGGTTGTGATCACTCGACTGCGGAAAATGATGCAATAAATGATATGAAAATTCGCGCCAGCCGAGCTCAGAAAAATAATGCTTAACGTCTTCGTTCTGCGCCTCACTTATTTTCATGCTACTAATTTTTCGCCATATTTGATGCACGGAAATCTCACCAAAATGCAAATGTGGCGAGAGTTTTGAGGTGCCGGTTCTATCCGGCAAGTTTCTTTGAAGTTTGTAACCATTGATGGCGCTATCACAGAAAATTTCGAGCATTTCATGTGCGCCACATTCGCCTGGCTGCCAGTGCTGCCAAAAGCCGCTATGCCAATCTTTTCGTGGCAATAATGCCAAGCTATCAAGATCTTCGCTCGATATACCGTTAAAGACAGTCAGATGTTTTGGTGCAGGATACTCGGCACGAATCTGCAACTGGCTTAAGACATTGCGCCAAAATGGTGTAAATACTTTGTAGGGCGTTCCAGAACCGGTTTGTATGTGCCACGGCTCAACCAATAACATTGAATTAAATCGATTAACTGGCAGACCTTTTTGTTCAAAAGCCGCTTGAACTTTTGCATCGCGACTCTGCACACCGGGTTCATACAATGAATTGAAATACAGCGCTTGCGCGCCACTTTGCTGTTGGTAAGACAATAATGTGGACAATGAATCGCCACTGGCAATATGCAATTTTCCGCCTAATTGCTCAATATCAATGGCTAACTGCTGCAAAGAATAATGCAGCCATACTAAACTGGCTTGGCCTGGCGCCCAAGGTTTTTCTTCGTGTGGCGCATGCACATATACCAACAAAGGCTCATAGCCATCAGCAATAGCCTTAGCCAGTGCAGGGTTATCTTTTAATCGTAAGTCTCTGCGAAGCCAAACTAATGCAGTTGCCACATCATGCTCGTTTTATTATTAATTTTTTATTACACCGCGTGCGCTGTGAAATAAAAGTGAACACTAGACTTCAATAAAAAGAACGCGCCGCGTTATAGAACAAGTTAGTTCATAACTGATGGTTTTAGCGGCATCGGCGATTTCCTCAATCGGCAATCCCTGCCCCCAGAGAATAACCGTATCAGCCACTTTTGCATTGGGCAGTGCGCGTAAATCGATAGCCATTAAATCCATCGATACGCGACCGATAATTGGCACACGTTGGCCATTAATTAAAACCGGCGTGCCCGTTTGAATATTACGCGGATAACCATCGCCATAGCCTATTGAGGCCACGCCGACTAACATTCGCTCCGCGCAAACGTAGGTACCTGAATATCCAACACGCTCACCCTTTTCTATCCATTTGGTCGATATCAAGCGTGTACTTAAGGTCATTGCTGGTTGCAAACCGAAATCAGCGCCGGTTTTACCTGTGGCCACTGAAAGACCATACAAAGCACCACCCGCACGTACCCATTCACGATGCGCTGAAGGCCAGGCCAAAATTGCTGCCGAATTTGATAACGAACTTTCACCGGATAACGTTTTTACTTGAGCATCGAAACAAGTAATTTGTTGCTCAGTCTGATGATTCAATAGTTCATCGGAGCTGGCAAAGTGGCTCATTAGGCGGATTTCATCAGCCACATTGGGCATGGCTTTTAATTGCTGAAACACCTGATTAAACTGTTCTGGATCAAAACCCAGCCGGTGCATGCCTGAATCCATTTTTAGCCAAACATTGATAGGCAAGCCTTGATCTTGCTTCAAGATATCCACTTGTGATTGATGATGCACAACGGTATCAACCGACAATTCCCGCAGCAATTGAAGATCTGATAATGCATCAAACCCAGACAGCAACACAATTTTCTGCGATAAGCCAGCAGCCCGCAAACGTTGCGCATCAGATAGTGACGCCACGCCGAATGCATCGGCATTGCTTAAGGCCAAGGCAACACGCTCTAAACCATGTCCGTAACCATCGGCTTTCACCACTGCCATCACTTTCGAGTGCGGTGCAGCTTGTCGAATCAGCGACAAATTATGACGTAGCGCATCTAGGTGAATTGCAGCGGTGGTGGCCCTTGCCATATTTATTCAAATCGTCCAGTTTGGTCGTGCGCTAAATTATCGAAGCGGGTGTATTCGCCAAAAAATTT
>JAGNUI010000032.1 GCA_017987065.1 Arenimonas sp. | reverse complement strand
AAAACTTTCAATAAGCTATTAACCCGCTTTACCGAAAATAAAGCCGAAAAACATTTACAGCGTGATCTCGATGCGAAAATCAAGCGCTTATCAACGGAAATTAATACCAAATGGCCCTTGATGCAAACCAGTTTAGATTTGCTCATGCAGGGCTGGGTTGAAAGCAGTCAGCAATTGAGCAGTTCCGAAAAAGCACATAGCAGAGCGTTGCTTGCAGCGATTATTTCCCAAATGCCGGCCGAATGGTTGCAGAATAAAGAACTTCGCGAGCAAGCGTTTGCCCAAATGGTTGTCATTGCGCGTGAATTAGAAATTGATAATTATAATCAGTTCAATCAGCTTAGTTATGAGCAGTTTAACGACAAATTGGCACATTTAATCCAGGGTTTAAAGGATTTAGGCTTGGTGTATGGCTTAGATTGGAACGCTAGCCAAGCTAAGTTGCAAGTTAAGGTCTTGGAACAGTCTGGAAATAAAGCTAAAGTGCAAATTCGATACCCTTTAGGTAAAAAATGGGTAGAATTTACTATGGATTTAATTGAACAAGACGGACATTGGTACGACGCCTCAGCGCTTGCGCTGTTTAATACCGCTGGTATCGGTCAATAATCGTAGCCCATGGCCAGCAAGCAAGGCACATTGCCTTTTCCTGTTCAATACGAAAAGCCACCTTGGTGGTTGCGTTTTATGGCTTGGTTATTAAAGCCATGGATTAGTATTTCCCGTGAACCCTTAGTGCCACCTTTTCAGGTCGATCGCCCAGTTTGCTATGTTTTAGAAAACTATGGGCTCAGTAATCTATTAATTCTAGATAGAGCGTGTCGTGAAGCCGGGCTGCCTTCGCCGATGTCTTCATTGCCGGGCAATCCTTTGGGTCGTAAGCGCTCCTATTTGGCACTTTCGCGGCGCGGTGGCAATACGCCCATCTCCGCACCCATCAACAAACGCTACTCCGATGCCTTATCGCGCTTGATTATGGCGCATCGTTTGTATCCTGAGCAAGATGTGCAGTTAGTGCCGGTATCTATTTTTGTTGGGCGCGCACCCAATCAGCAAAGCGGTTGGTTTTCCGTTCTATTCTCTGAAAACTGGGTTATTGTGGGTCGTTTTCGGCGCATTTTTTCCATTTTCCTAAATGGTCGCGATACCCACGTCAGATTTTCGCCCAGTTATCGGGTGCGTGAAATGTTGGCGAAGGATACGCCGCACGAGCGTTTAGTTCGTAAGGCGCAGCGCGTGCTTCGGGCCCATTTACGCAAAGTTCGAGCCGCTGTTATTGGCCCCGATTTATCGACCCGGCGCTTATTGGTTGACCGTGTATTAGATGCCGAGCCGGTTCGCAAAGCCATTACCGAACAAGCCAAGCGTGACAAAATATCCTATATCAAAGCTTGGGAAAAAGCGCACCAATGCGCTTGGGAGATTGCCGCGGATTACTCGCATCCGGTTGTGCGTTCCATATCCTTTGGTTTGACGGGCATTTGGAATCGCATTTTCGAAGGCGTCATTGTCCATCACATGGATTCCTTGAAGGAAATCGCGCCGGGTCATGAAGTGGTTTATGTGCCTTGCCATCGCAGTCATATGGATTATTTGCTACTGAGTTATCTGCTCTACACCAAGGGCATGGTGGCGCCCCATATAGCGGCTGGCGTAAATCTCAATCTACCCATTATTGGCCCCATTCTGCGCAAAGGTGGAGCATTCTTTCTGCGCCGTAGCTTTAAAGCTAATGCCTTGTATTCGGCGGTTTTTTCTGAATACGTGGCGCAATTAGTAGCAGGCGGCTATTCATTGGAATATTTTATTGAAGGTGGACGTTCTCGTACCGGACGTTTAATGGCACCGAAGAGCGGCATGATTTCGATGACTGTTAAAGCTTTTTTGAGCGCCCCACGTCGCGCCGTGGTGTTTCAACCGGTTTACATTGGCTACGAGCGTTTAATTGAAGGCAAAAGTTACCTTGATGAGCTTTCTGGCCAACCGAAACAAAAAGAAACCATTTGGGCCTTAATTAAAGCCGCTATCGAAGTGCTGCGTGAGCATTATGGAAAAGTTACGGTTAACTTTGGTGAACCTATTTATTTAGATGACTGTTTAGCTAAAGCTGCGCCGAATTGGCGCGAAGAAATTGCAGGTACTGAGAATAAATTCCCGTGGTTAGCGGAAATGATCGGTGATTTAGCCTTGCAAATTAATGTCAATATTAATCGTGCCGCCGATGTTAACCCCATTAATTTGCTCGCCATGGCCTTATTGTCCACCCCCAAGCATGCCATGGACGAGAATGATTTGCTGGCACAGCTTGAGTTGTCGAAGCGCATTCTAAATTGTGAACCATACGGTCCTCGCATTACGGTGACCGAGATGAATGCACCAAGCATGATTACTTATGGCGAAGAGATGGGCGTGGTCTGCCGAACCAAACATCCCTTAGGCGATGTGTTGAGCATGCAGGGTGAAACGGCTGTATTGCAAAGTTATTTTAGGAATAATGTGTTGCACTTGTTTAGTGCTGCGGCTTGGATTTCTCTGTGTTTTCAGAACAACCGTCGATTGTCGCGCCATGGCCTAGTGCATTTAGGCTTAAACGTGTATCCGTTTATGAAAAGCGAATTGTTCTTGCCGTGGTCTGATATTGAATTTGCCGAACGCTTGAATAAAACCATCGATTTATTTATTCGCGAAGGTTTTTTGAGTGCATCAAAAGACGATGGCGAGATGCTGTATCGTGCGCCTGGCCAAACCGATGAAGTGTTTCAACTACGAACCATTGCGCACAGTATGCAACAGGCTTTTGAACGCTATTTCATTGCCATTACCACCCTGGTGAAAAACGGCTCGGGGAATATTAGCTCATCGCAGCTTGAAAGCTTATGCCACCTGACGGCGCAGCGCTTGTCTTTGTTGTATGCGCCAGCGGCACCGGAATTTTTTGATAAATCCTTGTTCCGCGGATTTATTGGCAATTTGCGGAATCAGAAAATGATTTGGGTCAATGAACACGGAAAATTAGATTTCGACAAACGATTAAATGATTGGGAGCAGGATGCGCGCTTGGTCTTAAATCGCGAACTGCGACATACCATCCGTAAAATTTCACCCGATCCGATAAAACCATCGGAGCCGGTCATGCCTTCAGGCATTTAAATCAGGAATTAATTGATTTTCAAGCAGTGAAATCGAATCTTTGATGCGCAGTTTTCGTTTTTTAAAGCGCTTAATGCTCATTTCATCATCCACTTTGCTGAGTATCAGTTGTTCGATAGCCAAATCTAAATCCCGGTGTTCACAGCGTAATTCAAAAAGCTGTGCAGTAATTCGGCGTTGTGTAACTGAATCAATCATTAGAGATTCCGCGAATGGGGCAACAAGGGTAGAATAAACCAAGCCGTAATGTTTTGGAAATTTATGTTTTTTCGTAATGTGTTTTTTTATACCCTACCTGAAATTGCCAGTCTTAGCACTGAAAATCTGCAAACCGTACTTGAATCCAGCGCACTGCAGCCAGTCGGCGCTCTGGCCATGCAATCCCGAGGATTTGTGCCGCCATTAGGCGAGTATGGTGCTTATCTGCAGCATCTCGAACACAGTTATTGGCTGTGTTTGGGTGGCGAAGATCGTATTTTGCCATCTGCCGTGGTGCATCGCGAATGGCAGGCAAAAATTGCAAAGTTGGAAGAAGCCAAAGGCCACCCTTTAGGCAAGCGCGCCCGCAGCCAATTAAAACAAGACACCCTAGACGATCTGATGCCGCGCGCTTTTGTGAAAACATCGCGCTTAAATGCCCTCATAAACCGCAAACACGGCTTTATTGCCATTGATGCCACCTCTGCGAAAGCGGCTGAGGCCTTAGTCTCGAAACTCCGTGAAGCACTGGGCAGTTTCCCCGCTTTGCCTTTGCAGTCGGCGCAAGCGCCTCGCACAATATTAACTAACTTCTTGATGAAACAAGCCTTGCCGGAAAATTGGCATTTGGGTGAAGAATGCGAGCTGCAAGATCCTGCAGAAAAAGGCGCGCTGGTGAAATGTTTACGGCACGATCTAGCCAGTGAAGAAGTGTTGGCGCATTTAACAACCGGCAAGCAAGTGAGCCGATTGGGTTTATTGTTTGACGCCAATCTCAGTTTTGTATTGGGCGATGATTTAATCTTGCGTAAATTCAAATTATTAGCCGGTGCGGTTGATTCAATAGAAAACACCAACACCGAATCATTGGAAGATGAGCTGATGGCGCGCTTTGCCTTATTTAGCGCCGAGCTTGATTTATTTTATGCGGAATTTTCCAAGGCTTTGCAATTGCAAGCCATAAGCTCGCAGGCAAAGGCGGCCTAATGTTTAAAGCGGCATCCCGTGATGTCGCTGCAAATGCCGGGCAATGGCTGAAATCCGGTGAACAAGAAGTTTGGCTTGCTTGGAATCGGCATGCCAAAGCCAAGCGCATGAAGATATTGGTTAGTGCCAAAGGGCCACGCTTGAGTTTACCGATGCGGTCGTCCGAAAAATCGGCCTTGCAGTTTGTGTCTGAGCATGAACACTGGATTTGGGCGCAATGGCAGAAATACCAGCCCGAAGATTTAGCGCCGTTGCAAATTGGTGAGCCTGATTATTTGTCGTTACTTGGCCGCGATTTGCCCGTGCTTTGGCGTGAAGAGCGCGCCCTGCAAATTTTTCGACATGATGATCACTGGTTAATTCATACCAGTGCCCGCAGCAGCGTTAAACAATTGCAAGCGGCATTGCTACAAAACTACAAACAGTTTGGGCAAGCGTGGTTTGTGCAACGCATGCAGCAGTACCTTGCCGAGCTACCGCAGGCGCCAAGTGCAATCAGCATCAAGCCGTTGCGCTCGTTGTGGGGCTCTTTGAATGCCGCTAATGTGGTGAGTCTTGATGCGGCATTATTATTTGCACCTGAACCGGTTGGTGAATATGTGTTGGTGCACGAACTGTGCCATTTGTTGCAACGCAATCACTCGCCAAAATATTGGCGGGAAGTGGAGCAACGCTGGCCACAATGGCGCGAGCAGCGCGATTATCTGAAAGTACACGGGCAAAGTTTAAAAATTGAAGCGAAACGGATTTTTGGCTAGTTGTAGGAGAGCCCTCTGGGCTCGATTATGTAGTCCACGATTTAAACCGTAGGCTTTAATCCAAACAAAGGTGCAACCCAACGCAATCGACGAATGATTAAATAGGCCAGCCAACATATTGCGAATGTGAGGATTATCAACAAGGGTCCTTCAATGAATGCTGGCAATGCAAGCGGCTGTAAATTATGTGCTAAAACCACAATCACGGTTTGGTGCAGTATATAAAGTGGAAAAATTGCCGGCGTTAGTTTTTTCAGTAGTGGGCTTTCAGCGCGCCAATGGGTATAAGCAAAGCCCATCAAAGTAGCTGGCACCATCCATTGTTGCATGGCCCATATACAGCGTTGGAAAATCCGTAAGGCATCGGGGGCGGGATGACTTTCCGTATAAATGCTGAAGTAGACAAACAAAAATGTCGCCGACAAGAGCGCGATGCCAGCACTAAGCCAGCGTAAACGTTGCAGTGAATCCCAAAAAGTGCGTTGCGAGGCTATGCTAAAACCAAATATAAAAATAGCCAAGAATTGGGCATGGTTGTACCAATCATCAACAAGTCCATGGGTTGACTCGAATCGCTCTAATAGCAGTAAGCGCGCGATAATGAGATAGATAACCGGCCAAATCAAAACGCCGATTCCTCCAATATGGATTGCTTTAATACGGGCCGGTATCCAGCGCGCCAGCGGCAAAAATAAGGTGTACACCAATAAATACGCAACAAACCATAAATGATTCCATGTTGGTACATCTAAACAATCTTCTGCATCACAAAATGCCCTGCTGCCCGATAAATACTGCCACCAAAAAGCTAGATAGCCGTCATGGTAGCCACCAGGCAATTGCTCCACCACTTCGAAATACGTTTGTGGCGGAACAATCACCAACATACCGAAAAGCAAGGGAATGAACAGTTGTTTCGAACGTTTGCCGATAAAGCCTGCGTTGGATTTTGCTTTCAAATAGGCCGTTGCTACGCCTGAGATAAAAAACAGTAACAATAAGCGCCAAGGCGCGCTAAGAATCATAAACGGCTCTAACGCGCTACTGGCCATCGGGCTTTTGACATGCCAGTCCCACGTTACGTAATACATACCCACGTGATAGGGCACCAATAGCCCAAAAGCTAAAATCCGTACCCAGTCGAGGTCGTTTCGGCGTTGATTCGGAAAATCCAACATGTATTTATTCCATCTGCAAACAAAGTGAGGCCTATTTTCGATGTGACTGAACCCATAAACACCATGTAAGGGATATACGGTAGGCACAAAGTGTTAGATGGTGGAATACAGGGATGATTTGGCTGTTGAATTCAAAATTCAAAGGTACAATGCGCACATGGCTGCAAACAAAATATCTTATTACGAGCGCTATTTACCCTATAAGTCCAGTATTGAAGTGGCTTATTGGGTGTTTAAATGCGTCATAAGCGCCACGTTGAATGGCGTTATTGTGATTATGGAGCATCAGCGTGAGGGCGATGCTATTGCCGCATGGCGGCCGATGACTTGGGAATGGTCCAGTAATCTGGTCATTCTGGCCCTTATTCCAGCGATGGTTGCTTTCACAAACCGTTACCCTTTGCATTGGGACACATGGAAGCAGCATCTACCTAAATACGTCATCGGCAGCTTGCTGTTTTCTGTGGTGCACGTGATTGCCATGGTGGGTTTGCGTAAACTTGTCTACGCCATGAATGGCCAGATCTACGATTTCGGAAATTGGCCCGTTGAATTGTTTTATGAATATATTAAAGATGCACAAAACTTTCTTGGTATCGTCATCACTTTGCATGCCTATCGCTGGCTAATGCGGCGATTACAAGGCGAGGCCAGTTTGTTGGCATTGTCCGCCGAGGAGTCTGGGCAAACTGTGGCGGCCAATTTGGTCAGGCCGGAGCGCTTTTTAGTGCGAATGCTTAATCGGGAATTTTTGGTTGCAGCAGTTGATATTGATTGGGCGCAGGCTTCTGGTAATTACGTCAATTTACATGTTGCTGGTCGTGTCTATCCACTGCGGAGCACCATGGCACAGTTTGAAACACAGCTTGATCCAACATATTTTGTTCGAATTCACCGCAGTCATCTGGTTAATATCCATCGAATTGCCAGCATTGAGCCGCTGGATTCAGGAGATGCACGTATTCATCTGCATGACGGGACAGTCGTAGCTTGTAGCCGGCGTTATCGAGATGCGCTGAAATTGTAAAATTTTTCTGCGTGTAAAACGAATACTACTTATTTGTTGTTGGCACAGGTTGTGCCACGGTCAAGACAGAACACCACTTCAACCAGATTCTTTGATTTTTTAACCGCTTTGCCATTTTTAACCGCCGGCAAATAGCGTGCGTTTTTCAAGCCTTCGATGGCCGGGTAGCGCAATAAAAATTTATCATCGGCATTGAAATCGAAGTTGCTGGGATTACCGAATTCATCGATATCAAATTGCACGGTCACTTTATAAATCACGCCAGGCTTTGCCGTATTGATCCATTGCTCATTGGGCTTGAACACCGGCTGGCTGATAAACATCGGTTCCCAATCGCTATTAGCAGAAAGCGCGTTGATGGTTTCTGCACGACATAACTTTAATTTATCGGTGTATTGGCTATCGATGCGAGCCAAAAGCTGGGTTCTGTACAAACCCGCGCAAGCACGATCCAGCTTGGCAGTATCTGACAGAAAATGATATTGCACGATAAGCTCGCTATATAGGATGGCAGCTTCTAAGCCACTGCCTTGCGACATCAGTAAATCAGCATCTGCGCAGGTGATTTCCTGCTGTGTAGTGTCCTTAATCTTGGCTGGCTTATTGCCTTTGTTTATCACCACGAAGCTATCGATGAGTTGCGCTTTGAGTGGGCATGAAAGCCCAACCAGCAAGCAGATGGCACCGAATTGCTTTGCGTACATGACTACAAATTTGCCCAGAATGCATTGATGAAACCTGCAACGGGTTCGGGTTTGTCCATGTGCACATGATGGGTGCCAGGAATAATATGTTTGGTGCCATTTTTCAAATGTGCAAAACGCTCATTGAGCAGTTGTGTTGAAAAATACGCAGGCGGCGGATCGGCAGCAATCACCAATGTTGGGCATTCAATGGCGGCAATCCAGCCTCGAACAGTGGCCTCATCGGCGCGGGAATGCGATGGCCACATTAAGCGCGGATCACTTCGCCATTGGTAGCCGCCTTCAACGGCTTTGAGGTTGCGTTCAACCAACAAGCGTGCCGATGATTCCAGTTTATCGGTGGCCTGCAGGCGGGCGCGAACGGCGGTTTCAATGTCTAGAATTAAGCGTGGCGCAGACAGCGGTTTGCGTCTTCCGGCAACGGCTTTTTGCAAGCGTTCGGCAGCGTGTTCGCCAAGCCATGGCGGTGGGCCCAAGGATTCAATTAAGGCTAATGACAAAATACGCTCAGGGGCGCCTGCCGCAACGGCCGTGGCCAGTGCGCCACCGAGGGAATGCCCAAGCAGATGAGCTTGTTGCCATTCAAGGGCATCCATCACATCCAAAATATCGTGCATCCAGTCGGCAAAGGCGTAATCGTAGCCTTTTGGGATATGCGCGCTACCGCCATGGCCCATGGAATCCATCGCGATAATATTGTGTTTGGCTAAAAAAGGCGCCATCGGAATAAAACTGGCGGCATTATCCAGCCAGCCGTGCAATGCCAAAACCGGCATGCCATTGGGATTGCCTAAACGCAGGGCTTTAATCTCGCCACGTTGCCCTTGGATGCTAAATTCAGTCATGGTGTTTTATCGCATGTGCTTCGAGTATGCAGGCCAAAGCCGCCACATGCCCGGATTCATCATTTAACGCGCTGATATAATTCAACTTTAGCCCGCCTGCCGCAGTAAAAATATGTGCATTTTCAACCTGAATCTCTTCCAAAGTTTCTAAGCAATCCACAGCAAATCCTGGGCAGATAATATCAATGGTTTTTAGGCCCTGTGATGGCAGGCTTTGCAGGGTTTTATCGGTGAAAGGTTGTAACCAAGGTTCGCGTCCGAAGCGCGATTGATAGGTGAGCATCCATTGCTCGGCGCTTAATTGTAAGCGCTCAGCGATTAATTCGGCGCTGTGTTGGCATTGTTGTGGGTATGGGTCACCCCTGTCTGCAAAACGTATGGGTATGCCATGAAAGGAAAAAATTAAAACATCCGCTTGTCCGTGCAAATCCCAATGCGTGCGAATACGGGCTTCCATCGCATCAAGCCACGCGCTGGATTGGTAATACTCGGAAATAAATCGAATGCTCGGGATGCGTTCTTGTTTTTGGTAGTGCTTACTGACCGCGTCAAACACCGATGCGGTTGTGGTGGCGGAATACTGCGGATACAAAGGCAAAACAATTAATTCTTCGATATCTTTATTTTCGGCTAAAACTTTATCAATAGCGGGCTGACCATAGCTCATGGCTAAACGAACCCGAATATTCGGCATTTGGTGTTGCAGTTTATCGGCAAGATTTTGCGAGTAAACCAACAACGGCGAGCCTTGTTTTAACCATATTTTCTGATAATTCTTGGCAACGCGCCCAGAACGTATGGGCAAGATAATAAAGTGCAACAAAATGCACCACAGCCATCGGCTCATATCAACCACGCGGTAATCGTGTAGAAATTGCCCTAAAAAACGCCGTACAGCGGTGCTGGTTGGCTCATCAGGGGTCCCCAAATTTACGATTAAAGCGAGTGTTTTAGGATTTTTTTGTGTCATGAGTTGAACTTACCAGAAAAAAATGAATCCAAGTTAAACAATTGTAGGTGAACATCACGTCAGAGGTTATCATTATCTTATAGCCTTAAGTTTCGGCTTAATTCAAAAGGAATCATTATGCGCGTACTTTTAGCAATACTTTTACTGGCTGTCTCGCCACTGTCATGGGCAAAAACTAATCCTGAGCAGACCACAAAGAGCGCCATCGAAGTGTTAAAAGCCATGACCAACATGCCTGAAAATTCAATTCCGGAAAAATTACTGGCCGAAGCCTTTGCGATTGCTGTGGTGCCAGGCGTTGGCGAAGCTAGCTTTATTTTTGGCGGTCATTATGGCAAAGGCTTGATTTCAATACGCGGCAAAGATGGCGCCTGGTCTAATCCAAATTTTATAAAATTAACCGGTGGCAGTTTTGGTTTTCAAGCAGGAGTTCAGCAGTCCGATTTAATCTTGGTATTTACCAGTGATGCGGGTGTTAATAAGATTGTCAAAGGCAAATTCACCTTAGGCGCTGATGCCGCGGTGGCTGCTGGCCCAGTTGGGCGCAATGTGCAAGCCAGTACCGATACCAGTTTTGAAGCTGAAATTTTGAGTTACTCGCGCTCGCGTGGCTTATTCGCCGGTGTGTCTGTAGAAGGCACTGCCATTACGATTGATGACAAAGCCAATGTTGCTATGTATGGTGATATGATTTCGCCTAGTTCTATTTTTGATGGCCGCACGCAGACCGAGAATCAGTCTATTATCGATTTCCGCAATCAGCTTGAAGAAGGCAGTAGCCGCCAAGTGAAAAAATAATTTTAAAAATTTAGGAGTAGTTTATGGTTGGCATGAAAGAATTGGTCATCATTTTGGTTATAGTGCTGTTGGTCTTTGGTGCCAAGAAACTACCCAATATCGGCGCGGATCTGGGCAATGCGATTAAGGGCTTCAAAAAAAGTATGAAGGGTGATGAACAGCAAAAGCCGGAAAATCTTAATCAGCAAAAAAACGATAACGACAGTCAACCTAAAGAATAATCATGTTTGATGTTGGCTTCAGCGAACTGTTAATTATTGCAGTAGTCGCTTTACTTGTTCTTGGCCCAGAACGATTGCCGAAAGCGACTCGTTTTGCAGGCTTGTGGGTGCGTAAAGCGCGCGCGCAGTGGTATTCGGTGAAATCTGAATTTGAGTTTGAGATGGCTCAAGAAGAAATGAAAAAGCATCTGCAAGACGTTGAAAATACCATTAAAGCGCCGGTGTTGCAGTTGCAAGAAGATTTCCAGGAAGCTTCCACTGATTTAGAAAAAGCAGTGGACACCGAACTTAGCTTAGAAACAAAAACAGAGCCTGTTGCCGAGCAAGCCATAGAGTTAAGTTCCGTGGTCAAGCCAGATCGCACGGATGCCGAAGAATACAGTCTGTACGATCCAAATGAAAAATTGCTTGCAGCAACAGAGGCGCCAAAATTAGAAGCTGAAACACAATTGCCGCAAGATCCTGCGCAAGGAAAATTGTGGTGAGCGAAAACGGCGAACAGAGTTTAATGTCACATTTGTTGGAGATGCGTCGGCGCTTGATGCATGCCGTGTTTGCCGTGGTTATTATTTTTGTTGGTTTATTGCCCTTCGCCAATCAATTGTATTCATGGCTTGCAAAACCCTTGCTGGAAA
>JAGNUI010000031.1 GCA_017987065.1 Arenimonas sp. | reverse complement strand
GGTGGTTTGCATGGTGTGGGTATTTCTGTAGTCAACGCCCTTTCGTCCAGTTTGTGGTTGGATATTTGGCGTGATGGTGGGCATTATCAACAAGAGTATGCTTTGGGTGAGCCTGTTTATCCTATTAAACGCATTGCGGATTCTGCAAAGCGTGGTACCAATTTACGGTTTTTGCCTAGTGCGAAAATTTTTACTGATGTTGAGTTTCACTACGATATTCTTGCCAAGCGTTTGCGTGAATTAAGCTTCTTGAACTCCGGAGTTCGAATTGAGCTGATTGATGAGCGAGTCGATGGTAAGCGTGATTTATTTGAATATAAAGGCGGTATTGCCAGTTTCGTCAAACATTTAGCGCATTTGAAAAATGCCTTGCATCCCAATGTCATTTCAGCCATTGGCGATAAAGACGATATCGTGGTTGATATTGCTCTGCAATGGACTGATTCTTATCAAGAAACGATGTTTTGTTACACCAATAATATCCCGCAAAAAGATGGTGGTACGCATTTAACTGGTTTTCGTGCCGCGCTCACGCGTGCCTTGGGTAATTATATTGAGCAGAGTGGTATTGCTAAGAAAAATAAAATAGCGCCCACTGGCGATGATATGCGCGAAGGTATGATTGCGGTATTGTCGGTGAAGGTGCCTGATCCAAGTTTTAGTTCGCAAACCAAAGAAAAATTGGTGTCTTCTGAAGTGCGCCCAGCAGTTGAAGCGGTGGTTGCTCAAAAACTGGAAGAGTTTTTGCAAGAAAATCCAGTGGAAGCAAAAATTATTGTTGGAAAGATCTGTGACGCAGCTTTAGCCCGTGAAGCGGCGCGTAATGCGCGTGATAAAATTCGTCGTAAAGGCGCTTTAGATATTGCCGGTTTGCCAGGAAAATTGGCTGATTGCCAAGAGAAGGATCCAGCAAAATCCGAATTATTCATAGTCGAAGGTGATTCTGCAGGTGGTTCTGCCAAGCAAGGGCGTAATCGCAAAACACAAGCTATTTTGCCATTGAAGGGTAAAATCCTCAATGTTGAACGGGCTCGTTTTGATCGTATGTTGGCTTCGGCAGAAGTAGGTACTTTAATCACGGCGCTTGGTTGTGGAATTGGTAAAGATGATTACAACCCAGATAAATTACGCTATCACCGTATTATTTTGATGACCGATGCTGATGTTGATGGTTCACACATTCGCACCTTGCTGCTAACGTTTTTTTATCGCCAAATGCCTGAATTATTGGAGCGCGGCCATATTTATATTGGTTTGCCGCCGTTGTATAAAATCAAGCAAGGTAAAAATGAGTTGTATTTAAAAGATAATGGCGCACTAAACTCCTATCTGGTTAGCAATGCGGTTGAAAATGCCGAATTATTTACCGGTGAAAGCGCGCCTAGTATTCGTGGTGCTGCCCTAGAAAAGCTTATGTTACAAGTAGTTGCGGCACAAGAAGTGATGGAGCGCTTTGCCTATCGTGTGGATACTGAAGTTTTACAAAGCATTTTAGATAATCCTCGCTTGGCTATGGAAGATTTTCAAGTTGAAGGATCTTTGGCGCCATGGTTGTCAAGCTTGGAAGACAAACTGAACGCAAAAGGAGTTGGTCGTCCTCGGTATCGGGTTAGCGCACAAATATCGACCGAAGAACAAACCGGTTGCTTAGTGATTGAAAAACAACACAATGGTTTATTGGTTTATCAAACTTTGGCGGCTACACAGCTAATACAGGGTGAATTGCGTTTAATCAGTGAAGTGGCTGGTGTTCTGAACGGTTTAATCCAAGCGGGTGCTTATGTGCAGCGTGGTGGCAAAAAACAGGAGATTGAGCGCTTTATTGACGCACAGGCTTGGCTGCTCGATGAAGCTAAAAAAGGTCGTACTATTCAGCGCTTTAAAGGCCTTGGTGAAATGAATCCCGAGCAGTTGTGGGAAACAACGGTTAATCCGGAAACGCGGCGCTTATTGAAGGTAAAAATTGAAGATGCGGTGGCAGCCGATCAGATATTTTCAACGCTGATGGGTGAGCTTGTTGAGCCACGGCGAGAGTTTATTGAAGACAATGCGTTGAAGGTTGGTAATTTAGATATTTAAGTCTTTTCTGAATAAATATGTAAAAACTACACAGAAGTACTTGAGCTTATTGGTTAGAGGCTTTACTCTATTTATCCGGTTATTGGTTTTGGATTAGGAAATGACGAAAGCAAATGTAATTATTTTGGTTGCACTGGCGTCTGTAATCAGCGTGGGCAGCTTTGATGTAAATGCTCAGTCAGTGTTAGCGGGCAAGAAAGCGCCGAAGAAAGAAAAGTGTTATTCATCCACTGATGCCAAAAAAGAAATACCGTGCGCTTCTGCAAATCAGCAAACTGATTTGTATCCGAATGCAACGCGGGAGATGCCCGCCTATCCTCAGAGCAAAATACCAGCAGAATATGCAGCGCTATCAAAAACAAATGTAGCCACTGACCCCAATGCAGTGGTTTCGGCAGCGCAAAGAATTTATAACAGCGACAAAGCGAGCAGTTATGAAAAAGCCATTGCCGCCTATATGCTGTCTTCGGCTTATCGACAGATAAACCCAAACGACAATAAGCTCGCTATTGAATATGCCATGAGTGCCATTCAATTAAACACCTTGGACAACAATCTGCATTATCAGCTTATGGATATTTTGAGCTATATGCTGTTGCGCGAAAATAAATATGAAGAATCCTTACAATACTCAACACGCTTAATTAATGAAACCGGTACCAAAGACGTCACCGCGCTACAGTCAAAAGCTAATGCCTTGTATCGTTTGGGTCGTTATGCAGAGGCCATTGCACCATTAAAAGAACTTTATGATGCCGATGGTGGTGTCAACCAAAATGTAGCTGCCATGCTTTTTGATTCGTATACAAAAACCAATCAAAAGGCTGATGCGGCAAAAATTAAAGCGTCAATGGATAAAAAACTACTTGATCAGGCATCTGCAAATCCGACCGATAAAAATGCACAGGCTAAGTTATTGATCAATTATGCAAGCACAGCGCAATACGAAAAAGCGGCCAAGCTTTTTGATGAAATGAATGCTAAAGGCCAGATTACAACTTTAAATGAATACGAAGCCGGTTATATCTCTCATATCAATTTGCCGGAACATGAAGCGCAGACCATTAAAATTATCAATGATGGTATGCAGAAGAAAATCATTGTGCCGAGTAGTTCGGTTTATCAGGTTTTAGGGCAAGCCTATTATTTTTCAGACAAAGCACAATTAGCAATTGATGCTTGGTCTAAAGGTGCTGCGCTGTCAACAAATGGCGAGCAGGATTTGCTTTTAGCGCAAGTTTTGGGCGAAGAAAGCGAGTACACTAAATCAAGAGATGCTGCACAAAAAGCATTGAGTAAAGGTATTAAAGAAAAAGGTGAGGCATATTTGGCTATTGCAATTGCCGAATCAGAGTTTGGATTAGATAATAAAACTGCGATGATTAATGCATTAAGGGAAGCTGTAAAATATCCTGAAACAAAAGATCGTGCAAATAAGATGTTGAAACAAGCAGGCGCTAACTAACACTTGGCAGGTATTGGAAAATTGTTGTAAACTTCTAGGTCCCCGCTTATCAGCGGGTCACGGCGCAAAAGCGTCATTGAACACTCTACTTGCAGAGCCGCCACCACATGACGGATTTGAATTCAAAAAATACACAGCAGAATTTATTAAGCTGGCCCCGAATTGCTGCAAACACAGCAGCGATTACTGTGCACGTCTTAATTTTCATGATGTTGATGGCACCAGTGTCGGTACCGGACGCAAACAAAGGCGATGAAAAGATAACGCTGGTTACTTTTGCCGAGCCACCACCGCCACCACCGCCACCACCACCACCGCCGCCAGATCCACCAAAAGAATTGGTCAAGCAAATTATTCAGTCGACGCCGCAAAAAAACATACCGCCGCCGCCAGAAGAGCCACCAATTGTTTATAACGAGCCGGGACCAAGTGATACTCTTGCGCCACCGAAAGCGCCACCTTCTCCACCAGTTGGGCCACCTGACTCATTTGGTGGTGATGTAAATGCATCGACGCGTGCGCAATACCCTGTTAAATACCCACCTGCAGCTTTGCGTTCAGGAGCAACAGGCACAACCGTTGTTTTAGTTACTTTTGATGCTAATGGTACTGTTTTAGATGCCTCTGTTCATAAGTCCAGTAAAAATCGGGATTTGGATCGAGCAGCGGTAGTTGGCGTTCGCAAGTGGAAAGTTAACCCAGGCAAGAAAAACGGGCAAAATGTCGGTGGTACAGCCTTGGTTTCTGTTGATTTTGTATTGTAATTAAACTGTTGTATAAATTTATTCTTCTTAACTAACTTATAAAGGCATTCCTTATGTTGCAGGACCTCATTCTAACCGCTACTGCTGCCGCTCCTGTTGCGGGTGGCTCTTCCAATAACGCTGAAGCCCTGCAGCAAATGGGTTTCAGTCATATGATTCAAAACTTCGATGTCGTTGGCGTCGTAGTTTTTGTCACACTCATTATTATGTCGCTTGGCTCATGGTGGTATACCGTGATGAATGCCATCAATAATGGTCGCATCAGCTCTAATGCCGACCGCGTTATTGATACATTTTGGTCAATTAAAAATCCACGTGAAGCAAAGCAATTCTTAGAAGAGCAAAAATCTTCCGAGCCGTTTTCTAAAATTGCATTAGATAGTATTGAAGCCGCTTCGCACCAAGAAGGCAATGCATTAGCACAGTCTTTAAGTAAATCAGAATTCGTTGATCGCGCATTGCGTCAAGCGGTTACTCGCGAAAGCGCTGCGATGGAAAGTGGTATGACATGGCTGGCAACTGTTGGTGCAACGGCGCCATTCGTCGGCTTGCTCGGTACCGTTTGGGGTATCTATCACGCGTTGATTCGCATTGGTGAAACTGGTCAAGCATCTATCGATGCGGTTGCGGGCCCAGTGGGTGAAGCGTTGATTATGACGGCATTTGGTTTGTTTGTTGCGATCCCAGCGGTTGTTGCATTTAACGCCTTTAACCGATTGAACCGTAATATTTATTCAAAGTTCGATACATTTGCTCACGATTTACATGATTTCTTTGCAACTGGTTCACGAGTCGGTAAATAATTAACTTATTGTTTCAAGGAATGCACCATGGCTTTTAGCTCAAATTCCAACGGTGGCCCAATGGCCGACATTAACGTCACTCCTTTGGTTGACGTGATGTTGGTGTTGTTGATTATCTTTATGATTACTGCGCCTTTGATGGCGCATAAAGTACAAGTTAAATTACCATTGGCAACTTTAAACGCAAAGCCTGAAATTAAGGTGCCGCCAGTGACTGTTACGGTCAAAGCAAATGGTGAAATCTTTTGGAATGATCAGTTAATGACGGATGCCTTGCTGGAACAAAATCTGTCGATTGCCTTAGCGCGTGAACCACAGCCTCAAGTTGATATTCGCGCGGATAACAATACGAAATACAGTTACATACAGAAAGTGGTGAAAACCATTCGTGTATCTGGAATGAGAAAAGTTGGTTTCGTTTCTAGTCCTGAACGTGATTAAATAGGAATTTAAGTTATGGCTTTTAGTTCAAATTCATCCGGCGGCGACATGGCAGACATGAACGTGACCCCTTTGGTCGACGTGATGTTAGTGTTGTTGATTATCTTTATGGTTACTGCGCCTCCGTTGTCTTATCAAATTCAAGTCGATTTGCCGCAGAAATCAACCATCCCACCGCCAGAAGTTCTAAATCCGCCAGAACCGATTCGTATCCATGTTCAAACGGGTGGTACCGTGGCTTGGAATGGCAGTCCTGTACCGATGGAAACTTTACAAGCGCAATTCGATGTTGAAGGCGCTCGTGATGTTCAACCTACCATTGAAATTACTACAGATCCCGATGCTGAATATGAAACTTTAGCTAAAGTACTAGCCAGAACGAAAAACTCTGGACTACTTAAAATAAGTTTTGTTGAAGATGTCGCACCATAATAAACAAGCCCCGAAAGGGGCTTTTTTACATGAATAAATTATCAAATCTATTAATCCTATTGGTCTCAACTGTCTTATTGAGCTCATGTATTAATGTCCCGAAAAAACCAGATCTTGATTTACTGTATCGAAATAATTATCTAAATGATAATTCTACCCCGGTTATTCTTATACCAGGATTAATGGGTACCAGTCTTGAAAGTGCCGATGGCATTGAAGTTTGGCCAAAATCTGTCGGAAGTTTGGCATTTAGTAGCTATGCCAATCTTAGTGATTATTCAAATGATGATTACCGACCTGGTCGCTTGATAGATTCTTTAGTGGGTGTGGATTTTTATGGCACCTTAATCAATACGCTTGAAAAATCAGGCGGCTATGAAAAAGCTGTGCTAGGCAGTCCAATATCAAGCAAGACCAAACGTCGATATTATGTATTCCTTTATGATTGGCGAAAAAGTAATTTTGATGCCGTCAATAATTTACATTTATTAATAGAACAAATCAGAAAAGACTATAAAAATCCAGACTTAAAAGTTGATATTATTGCGCACAGTAATGGCGGTTTAATTGCACGATACTATTTGCAATACGGACCACAAAACCAAGAATCAAGAAAGCTGCCGCAGCCCTCGGCGTTGGGCGGTCAAAGTATTAGAAGATTGGTTATGCTTGGCACGCCAAATTTAGGCTCAATCATCAGTGTTAAACGCATTTACCAAGGCTTTGAGTTTGGTTTTCGCACTATTCCGGCGCATGTCATGGCACACTTTGCTACGCCATTTGAAACCTTTCCAATCCCAGGTACAACGCTTTTTATTGATTCTAATGGCACAGCATTAGACTTTAATATTTATGATCTTAACGTATGGCAAAAAAATCAGTGGTCTGTATTTTCTAAGGAATCAATGCAGAATATTCGATCAGAATCGTTAAATTCAGAACTAGAAATTGAAAGAACTCAAAACATTTTTAAAAAACATCTTGAACAGGCTTATTATTTTCAAAATGCTTTATCAAAACCATTAGGCGAGGTTCCCACTGAAATCGCGATTTTTGGTGGCGATTGTAATTTAACCGAAGCGCGTGCTGTTGTTAATAATCATCGAAATACACAGGCATTGGCGTTTGAGGAAGGCGACATACTGGATAAAAAAAAGAATGTTAACTATCAGAATTTGTTATTAATGCTAGGCGATGGTTTGGTCACTAGAGAATCACAGCTAGCACGGGCATCCAATGCTTACAATAATCAGAGTCAAGCTGCAAATTTATTTAGCATCGCACAAACCATATTTTTTTGCGAAAAGCATGGCTTTCTAACAGCAAATCCATATTTTCAAAACAATTTATTGTATTTTATCTTGCACTAATTTTTCTGCTAAACACTTTAAGCCATTAACACGCAGGGCCAAATTGTTAAGGCAACTGATGAGGCTGGTTTTTGTGGCGAATAGCTGCAACTTATTTTTTGCACGCGTTATTCCGGTATACAAAAGCGCCTTACTTAAAATTGGACTGTCGTTTGCCGGCAGCACAACACAAACATATGAGTATTCAGAGCCTTGCGCTTTATGAATGGTCAGAGCATAAGCAGGCTCATGGGCCGGTAAAATATCCAGATTAAGAAGTTGTAATTGACCATTTTCAAAAAAATGTGCTTTAAGCGAAAAATCGGTTTGTTGCCAAATAATCACAATATCGCCATTGGCTAAATGGAGATGCTCAGCATTTTCGGTGATCAACAATACTTGCCCATGATAATATCGACTTAAACTGGGGTTTAAATAGTGTGTAATTTCAGCATTAATAGCCACACAGCCATTTGGCCCCTCACGCACCGCCGTTAGAATAACAAAATCACGGACAGCTGCTAAAGCTGCATCGACCGTTTCATAACGAGAAAGCGCAGAATAATTTGTAACCGCCAGTTTAATGAGATCATTCAATGGCTCTCGGTGGTCATCAGACCAAGAAACCATTGCATAATCATTGTTCTGTAATCGATCCGCTACAATTTCCGCCGATTCATTCAGGCAATCCTTTGCCAGTGTTGTTAGGCCCGGATTGCTTTGCTGACGGAAATTATGGGTCAAATGTACGTGTGCGGATTGAAGTTGCTGGAAAAAAAAGTGCTCTGAGGTCGCTTCCAAAAGACTCCCTAAAATTTGCCCAGCCTCGATAGCGGGCAATTGTTGAGCATCACCGATGAGTAAAAGATGCGCTGATTCTGGCAAGGCATCGAGCAATTGTACCCATAAAGGTAAATCGAGCATTGAGGCTTCATCGACGATGAGTAAATCGACGGAAAGCAGGTTTTGCTTGGTATATTTTGCACGCTTGCTAATTGGGTTAATGGCCAATAATCGATGAATGGTCATTGCCTGAGTAGGCATAGCATCTTGCAAGCTTGAATCTAATTTTAGGGAATCAAGTGTTGCTTTTTGTGCATTCCAGGCTTCACTCATTCGCGCCGCCGCTTTGCCAGTGGGCGCGCAAAGTATGATGTTGGGAATGCGTTGGTATAATTGCTGAAAATTTTGCATCCAATCCGGAATGGCTTGTGCAAATACCGTTGTTTTACCTGTTCCAGGCCCACCACTCAGTAACACTAATGGTTTTATTAAGCACAGATTAGCCAGATTACTACTAATCGAATCAACAGGCTCCAGCTGTTTATCATTCAATCGATCGGCGAGGCTTTCAATAAGCTGCTGTTCAAGCGCTAAGAATTTATTGGTAAATAAATACGGCGCAGAAAATGTAAACAGGGTTTTATCTTGGATAGTATCGAGCCCAATCAATCGGCAAGTAAGCAGCGAGTTTAGTTCGATGCTGGCGACTAAATCGGGGAGTTTTTTAAGGGCTGGAAATTGCACAAGCAGTTGATTGCAATCTAAACACGTGTGGCCATTTTTTAAGGCTTGCATGCTCAGCGCGCAAAGCAAACTTGGCCAAAATGATGTTGCGGAATCATGCTGTTTCATATAACAACCCATAGCATAGGCTGAGGCCTCGATTATGTGCATGTCACGCAGTCGCTCAAGCCACATTGGATTTCCTTGTCGAGGCATCGAAACAATAATCGAGTTGCTCAATTAATGATTGGGCGGGCAAATCTGTAAAAATACCAGAGTGCTTACCGGCTTGCATGCCACGGGAATATAAATAACGAACGCCGCCAAAATGCTGTGCATACGAATAACGATGGCCCATTTTATGTTTTAAGAATCGATGCAAAGCCACACAATAAAGCACATATTGCAAATCGTATTCATTACTGGCAATTGAATCGCTAAGTGAATGGTTTTGATAATCGGCTAATAAGTTAGATTTGTAATCAACAATATAAAAAAGACCACGGTGACTAAAAATTAAATCAATTTTGCCCGTCAATAAACCGTTCAATTGTTTTTGAAAGCCCAGTTGATTGCGGTTTATACAATAACCATATTGATGAAGTAGTCTTAAAACGGCACTGCTATTAGCTTGTTTTAAACTGAGATGAAACTCTAACTCATGGCGCAAATTTTCAGGAGCAATTTGCAATAGGGTTATGCCTTCTGGCAACAAGCCATGCAACGTATCAAAAACCAGTGTGCATAGCGTTGAGACCCCTAACTCGGCTGTTTTGGTATCAAAACCAAATTGAATGAGTGCTTTGAATGCCAGTTGTTTGCAGTTTTCATTGAGCAGACTTATCGAACTTACTTGCCAATCTGTGGCTTGCGCATGTTCTAATGCATAATGCATGGCATTACCAAACGCTGGCCCTTTATAGGGATTGTATTCAGATGGGGACAATAGATGGACTTCATCTGAAGCAGGGCTAATGTAGTTTTGTTCTTTTGACTGATGCAAGCCGGAGAAGCTGGTTATACGCCACAAATCGAAATAGCTTCGACTGGAATTTAAATACTTTAAAGCGGCAACTTTCAATTCAGGAGTTGTTATCGCTACGTTTAATGGCCGGTCAATAGTTTCGCTGTATTGATTTAATGCCTGCGCAATTGATTGCTCGGTAGGCGGAATATCACGAAGCAAAACTCTGGTTAAAGCGCAATGTTCAATCTGGTTAACGATGCCGTAGGATAAAAATAAAGCAAATTTTGCTCGGGTTACACCAACATACAAAATACGTAAGTTTTCAGAATTTTGCTCATGCTGAATTTGTTTGAGTTGTTCGTCTTCTGGGCGCCGAACTTGATAAAAAATACAGCGCTGATTGCCATCAAAATAGCGACTGAGTTGCTCTTTAGACACTTTTTGACTTTTGCTAATTGCTGAGAAAGGTATAAACACAATGCCAAACTCAAGACCTTTACTTTGATGTAGGGTCATAATGCGAATACGTTGTACACCCGATTCCAAACGCGGTTGATCATCATTATTTTCAGAGCTAACCTCGTTTGAGCGCTCAATTTTTGAGCACAGCCAATCAAGAACTTCGACAGCGTTGAGATGGTGTGTATTGTGTTGAATTAATTCAACAAGATGCCAATAGTTGCTTAAGCGTCGTTCGCCAAAGGGCAGCGCTAACACAGCGCTTTCAACCGCCGCTAAGACAGGATTGAAACAAGCTAAAGTACCTTGCTGATGCAAAAGTGCTTGGTAAGTGCTCAATTCAAATGAGCCTAGTTGCTTATTGCCATGTAAACATTGCAAAAGTACCCCATGTGTAGCATTTTGCTGTGCTTGCCGAGTATCGGGTTTGGTTATGAAACTGAGTACATTTAAAATATCCAGCGCTTCATAACTGCTGAAAACACTCGATTTATCTGCACAAACCGACGCGACTGAAAGTGCATTCAAACAGGTTTGCATGAGCTTCGCTTGCTTGTTGGTAGCAACCAATAGCACGATATCGTGATGGCTAAGCAGCCGCGAGCCGCTTTCGGTTTGTATGTGCGCGTTTTGCTTGGCTATTTCGTTTACTAACCAAGCCACTTGGTTGGCACAATGTTGTGCACAAAGCATGCTAGCAGCACTCTTACTTTGTGGTTTTCCGAGACTATTCGGTGCAATTTTTAGAAATTGAATGGCCGGCATTTTTTCATTACCGATTAAAACCTGACCTGGGTTTTTCATCGCAGAAACAGGTATAAATTCAATGCCATCTTCATAAAACGGATGTGGATGACTGTTGGTAAATAAGCCTTCAACGGCCATAATCAACGCGTGATTAGAGCGATAATTGCCCGGCAAGCTCGCATGATGTTTGGCGGATTGTCGGGCGTTTAAATAAGTATGTACATCACCGCCGCGAAACGCATAGATGGCTTGTTTTGGGTCGCCAATGAGAATCAAATTAGTATTTTCTTGGTGCTCATAAACGGATTTAAAAATAGCCCATTGCCGATCATCGGTATCTTGGAACTCATCAACTAAGGCTACCGGATAAGACTCGCGAATAATTGCCGCTAGAGTACTACCTTGACTGCCTTGTAGGGCATTGTGCAAGCGATCAATTAAATCATCAAAACTCATTTGGTTGCGTTGCATTTTTAATTCGGTTAAACGTTGACGCAAAAAATC
>JAGNUI010000166.1 GCA_017987065.1 Arenimonas sp. | reverse complement strand
TCAGCAGACCATTTCGACATGGCTGGATACACGAAAGACGCACCCGCACCGGTCACATCTGCCGCTTGCGCGCCGAATGCCATGGTGAGTGCAATAGCCAGAAGGCCGGTTTTCGCTTTATTCAACATTAGTGTAGCTCCTTAAGCCAAGCCCGATTTAGGCTTGGCATATGATGAAGGGATATTGTTACAGGATTATGACACGATTGAATTCAAATGATTACCAGTAAAATTGCAGACGCAATGTGGTGATACTAGGATCATCATCAACAAATGCTTTTTTGCTGCTTTGGTATTTGGTTGAATTGGCTATGACATAGTTCAATTGCGCTTTGAAGTTTGAGCGCCAGTACCAGTTAACACCTAAAGTCCAGTTGTCTTGTTTACCACCCATAACTCCGGTAACTACGGGAGCAAGAGGATTAGCAAAGTTTACACTGCCATCGTTTAAATTGGCAGAGTCGTAACGAACACCCACCTGCCACATGCCTAAGCCTGGGTTGTTAGGTAACGGGGTTGTTAAAACACCGGTTTTATAACCATGCGTTTCACCAGTAATATTCCACAGGCCATATATATACCAACTATCACCACTCCAATCTCGGAAACCATTTGTGCGATTAACAGTAGATGACATGTATTCTGTTTGTGCTTTAAATGCGCCATAGGTATAAGCACCTTCAAGACCCAAGACACTATTACTGTCGGAATATGTCATGCTACCGGTATCAATTAGACGTACGCCTGATAAGTCAGCATCTGGACGAACGCGCAAGCGAGCAATATCTTGGTCTTTTTCGTTGCTAACATCAAGATCCACATAAGAAATACCTAAATGTAGAACCGAATTTCCGTCATTAATAGGAGCCCAATAGGCACGAGTACCCCAGCCAGTGCCAGTGCCTAGCGAAGGTGTTTGATTGGGTGTAAATTCATTACCAAACAGGCTAGCTGTTAAGCCAAAGTTTGAATCTGTATTTGTGTAGGTATAAGCACCGCCATAGCGACGCGACATAGAAAATAAATTGGTGGTCATGGCTTTTGACTGGAAATCATTATTTTTAGTACTTGATAATTCTTCCAAGCTGTTTGGTTGTTTATATTGACCTAACATCACAGATGAGTTGCCGAATCGGTAAGCAACATTGGCATCAAGAAATTTATCAGAGGATGCATCATAACCCAACACCCAAGTCCACATGCCTGGGCCTTTGCCTTTCAAAATCAATTCACCGCGCCGGAAGTTAGCATCGTTATCATCGCCGTCAGTAGTGCTGCCATTGAGATCTGCAACATCACTGTGGAACCAGTTAACATCTGTTTGAACAAGGCCTTCGAAAGAGATTTCCGAACCGCCGATTGAATCGATGAAAATCTCAGCATGCGCAGTGCTTGAAAGCGCAGCCAAAACAGCGAGACTAAGTAGGGTGTTGCGAGTGTTCATAGTAAATCCTTAAAGTGGGTTTGGTTTGGACAGCTCGTATCCTATCTTGTTAATATTTCATTTTTGTTACAAAAGTCGGATTATTTCATGGGCTAAATAAAGGCTGTTATTGACATAAAACGTTCATATTTGTATGGCATTAATAACGCCATGAACCAATACCGAACCATTTTTATTTCAGACGTGCATCTAGGAACTCCTGGATGTAAAGCAAATTATCTGCTTGATTTTCTGCGCTATAACGACGCACAAACGGTTTATCTGGTCGGCGACATCATTGATGGTTGGCGACTTAAGAAATCTTGGTATTGGCCTCAGGAGCATAATGATGTGCTTCAGAAAATGCTTAAAAAAGCACGCAAAGGCTGCAAAGTCATTTACATACCGGGCAATCATGACGAAGTCGGCCGGCAATTTATTGGGATGTCGTTTGGGCGAATTAAAATTCGCGAAGACGCCATTCATGTCTTAGCCGATGGTCGGCGTTTATGGATTACACACGGCGATATGTTTGATGGTGTGATGCAACATGCAAAATGGTTAGCGTATGTGGGTGATTGGCTATACAGCGCCATTCTAGTTGCCAATCGTTGGTTTAACAGCCTGCGTATTCGCATGGGCTACCCGTATTGGTCATTATCGCAATACCTAAAACATAGCGTGAAAAATGCCGTTAGTTTCATCAGTAGTTATGAATTAATCATGGCGCGTGAAACCAAGCATAGAAAGTGCGATGGCGTTGTCTGTGGTCATATCCATAAGGCTGAAATTAAAATGATTGAAGACGTCTTGTATTGCAATGACGGTGATTGGGTTGAAAGTCTGACTGCTTTAGTAGAGACCTTTGAAGGCGAACTTAAAATAGTGTGCTGGAATGAAATCAAGCATCAAATAGAGACGCAAAAGAAATTAACCCATGCAACAAACGAGTTAGTGTACCCAGAAAAAGTGCTGGAGTCAGTGCCATGAAAATCTGTATCGTAACCGATGCGTGGTCACCGCAAATAAATGGTGTAGTGAAAACACTTGAGAACACAATACGTGAGCTAAAGCGTGCTGGTCATGAAATAATTGTTATAGAACCAACGCAATTTTTCAGCATTCCATGCCCAAGCTACGCAGAAATTCGCTTAGCGTTTTTCAGTTATGCAAAAATGTCAAAAATTCTTGAGGAATTTAAGCCGGATGCACTGCATGTGGCCACGGAAGGCCCTTTAGGTGTGTCGGCTAGGCGTTTTGCAATGAAGCATGATATTAATTTTACGACGGCCTACCACACTAAATTTCCAGAATATATTGAAGCGCGCACAGGCATTCCAGCCGATTGGTTATATCCTCTTGTCCGTTGGTTTCATAAGCCATCTAGGTCGGTCATGGTATCTACCGATTCGGTCATGCAGCAGCTTAGCGATAAAGGATTTAAAAACTTGGTGAAGTGGAGCCGTGGCGTTGATCTGGATATGTTTACAACACGAAATACCAGCTATATGCCTGCAGATAATATTAGAACGCCCATATTCTTGTATGTGGGTCGCATTGCTGTTGAAAAAAATATTGAGGAATTCTTAAAATTAAAATTGCCCGGCGATAAATGGTTAGTTGGAGCTGGACCGGCACTTGCCGAGCTTAGCGAAAAATATACAGACGCCATATTTCTTGATTCGAAATCGCATGCCGAGTTAGCAAAAATATATCAACAAGCCAGCGTATTTGTATTCCCAAGCAAAACCGATACGTTTGGTTTGGTGTTATTGGAAGCACTTGCCTCAGGGCTACCTGTTGCGGCATTTCCAGTGGCTGGGCCCATTGATGTACTAAATGGCTGTGAAGCTGCAGCGCTGCGCCATGATTTACTCGAAGCCTGCTTAACAGCATTGGAATTAAATCCTAAACATGCCCGTGAGCATGCTGAAAAATTTACTTGGCAGCAAACAACCTTGCAATTTGTAGCGAACCTTCGAATTAATGCAAACACCAGCAATGCTGAAAACACATATCCAGTAAAAAAAGTAATTTCACAAGAAATAATGAGCAATATTAATTTATAAAAAATACGCTAGACAATCCTA
>JAGNUI010000165.1 GCA_017987065.1 Arenimonas sp. | reverse complement strand
TTTTGGGTAATGGCTTTAACAAACTCAGGAATACCGGAATATTCCCTAAAGGATCCATAATCAAAAATAATAATAAAGCCGCGGATATCATTTCCATTGCTGCTAGACCTTCTCAGGGCGCAGAATTTGACCGCGTGCCGCCTTGCCGTCTGCTGAAAGTAGATAAACGCAGACTGGCGCATATTCAGATGCGTCAGGGCAATTGGTAGCCGCCTCATCAACATATGCGCGTACGCGAATTGAGGTTTTCATAGGACCAGGCTGAAGTGCGCTAACGCGCACCACGCTGTCTTCCGTTTCGTCGTGCAACAGGTGCACCATACCTTCTAAACCGGCTTTAGCAATGCCATACGCGCCCCAATAGGCTTTATTCACGCGATGAAGATCCTCACAAACAAATACTACCGCAGCGTCGTCATTTTTTCTTAAGGCAGGCAAACAAGCTTGAGTTAAAAGCCACGGCGCCGTTAGATTGACATGTATTTGAGTTATGAACTCTTCAGCGCTGGTTGTTTCCAAAGGGCGCAAGCCTGAGAAATCGGCAGCACAATGCAAAATACCATGCAAGCCACCTAAATCGGCTTCAATTTTATCTGCCATGGTTTCGTAATCGCTCGGGTCGGCGCCGCGCATATCCAATGGATACAACGCAGGTTCAGCGCCTACTTTTTTGATAGCATCATAAACTTGATTGAGCTTTGGTACTTTTTTGCCAAGCAAGACCACTGTAGCGCCAGCTTCAGCCACAGCAATCGCAGAGGCCGCACCAAGCCCGCCATAGGCTCCAGTAATTAGAATGACTTTATTTTTAAGTGATTCTGGCTGTAACAGTGGTATTTGAATCATGCTTGCTTTTGAGCTTCTGCAACTAATGTGGCCAAATCACCGCTTTCATAAAGTTCCATGGTGATATCACAACCGCCGATTAATTCGCCATTGATGAATAATTGCGGAAAGGTTGGCCAATCGGAATAACGCGGTAAGTTCGCGCGAATTTCAGGCTCTTCCAAAACATTAACCGTATGCATGTGTGCATCAACCGCTTTTAATGCTTGCACGGTGCGCGAAGAGAAGCCGCACATTGGAAATTGTGGTGTTCCTTTCATAAACAAAACAACAGGCGCGCTGTTAATTTCAGCTTTGATTCGTTCAATTTCGGGGTTAATACTCATTTCTTGCTCCAAATAGATAGTCGGCGTCACATCAAATTCATTTCCAATGTAGAATTATAAGTCTTTTCACCTGCTTCGGCTTACTTTTGGAGAACCCAATGGCTATCGAATTACCTGCCCTGCCTTATGATCGCACCGCTTTAGAACCGCATATCTCAGCTGAGACCATCGATTTTCACTACAGCAAACATCATCAAGCTTACGTGACCAATCTGAACAACTTGATTGTTGGCACTGAATTCGAAAGCGCTGATCTGGAAACCATTGTGCGCAAAGCGCAAGGTGGCTTATTCAATAATGCCGCGCAAGTATGGAATCATACGTTTTACTGGAATTGCTTAGCACCCAAAGCTGGCGGCGCGCCTGAGGGCAAACTAGCGGAAGCCATCAATGCAGCGTTTGGTAGTTTTGATGCCTTCAAGGCTGAGTTTACCAAAACGGCAATCGGAACTTTCGGCTCTGGCTGGGCATGGCTTGTGCAACGTGCTGATGGTAGTTTGGCTTTGGTTAGCACTTCTAATGCCGCAACACCAATCACCGGAACAGACAAACCACTGTTAACTTGCGATGTTTGGGAACATGCCTATTACGTAGATTACCGCAATATGCGTCCTAAATATGTAGAAGCTTTTTGGAATTTGGTCAACTGGGATTTTGTTGCCAAGCAAATGGTGTAACACGAATGTAAGGGCACGGCATGCCGTGCCCCTACGCGATTTATAACCGCTGCAAAACCGGCGCTATTTGTGCCTCGCGCCCTAAAGCCTTGCCAATTTGCGCAAGGCTTTTTGCTAATTGATCAACACGGTCTTCACGCACTGTGGCATGCCCGACTTTTCGGCCTTCTCGTGCTGATTTACCATAGTCATGCCAATGCCCGCCATTTTCTCGCAGCACAGATTCGGCATTCGGCATCTCACCAATCCAATTCAACATACAACTAACACCTAACGAACGTGTGCTGCCGAGAGGTAAGCCAAGCACCGCACGCAGATGATTTTGAAATTGTGATGTTTCTGCGCCTTCAATGCTCCAATGCCCTGAGTTATGCACACGCGGTGCCATTTCATTAGCTAACAACTCACCATTATGCACAAATAACTCCAAGGCAAACACGCCCACATAATCCAATGCTTCGGCAATTTTTTTGGCGTAAGAAATTGCTGTAGCTTCAAAGTCTGCTACTTCTGTGGCTGGCGATAAACTGGCTGAAAGCACACCATTTTCATGCCAGTTTTCAGTTAAGGCCCAATGCCGGAATTCACCATCACGACCACGCACAGCGATGACTGACACTTCGCGCTCGAAGGCCACAAAAGCTTCAAGAATCAGACCCACGGTTTCTGCTTGCGCGCCTAAAACTTGCCAGGCGAGTTCAATATCGGTTGCCGATTTAATTCGGAACTGGCCTTTGCCGTCGTATCCTAATCGTCTTGTTTTTAAAATACACGGCATACCAATCTGCTTAATAGCATTTTGCAACGCATCTAGATTGCCTATATCGGCAAACGCTGGTACGCCAATTCCCAGCTCGCGGAATAGATTTTTTTCGGCTAATCGATCTTGCGAAATAGCTAAAGCATGTGGGCTTGGAAATACAGCAATTTTCTGACTCAACCAGTGCGCGCTTTCGGCCGGTACATTTTCAAAATCAAAGGTGGCCACATCGACCGTCTCAGCAAATTGGGCAAGAATTTTCTCATCCCGATAATCACCCACTAACATCGGCGCAAATTGGCCGGCGCATGCATCTGCCAAATTATCAAGTAACAAAAAACGCAAGCCCAGTGGAGCGCCAGATAAAGCCATCATACGAGCCAGCTGCCCGCCACCTAAAATTCCAACTGTGGTCATGGCAAGCGTGGGTCTGAATGAGCAAGCACAGCTTCGGTTTGCTGTTGTCGAAATTCGGCAAGTTTTTGTCCAATTTCAGGGAACTCAGCGGCTAACAGGGCCGCAGCGAACAATCCGGCATTGGCCGCGCCAGCCACACCAATCGCGAAAGTTGCCACCGGAATCCCTGCCGGCATTTGCGCAATGGATAAAAGCGAATCCATGCCACTTAAGGATTTGCTTTGCACGGGAACGCCTAAAATAGGCACTGCTGTTTTAGCCGCTAACATGCCCGGCAAATGTGCAGCGCCACCAGCGCCAGCAATAATCACTCGCAAACCGCGCGGCCCAGCTTGCTGTGCATAGGAAAATAATAAATCCGGGGTGCGATGCGCTGAAACCACCTGCACTTCGTGAGCGATGTTGAATTGCTCTAAATATTTTACGGCATGTTGCATGGTTTCCCAGTCGCTACGCGACCCCATTACCACACCAACTAAAACGGAATCTGCATTTGCCATAGCGTTCAACCTATCTAAAGGCGTATTCT
>JAGNUI010000164.1 GCA_017987065.1 Arenimonas sp. | reverse complement strand
TCCCTGGTGATCATAGCGTTGTGGCACCACCCGTTCCCATCCCGAACACGGAAGTGAAACGCAACCGCGCCGATGGTAGTGTGATTTTGTCATGCGAGAGTAGGTCATCGCCAGGGTCTTTACCCTATACCCCCAGCTCTGATGAGTTGGGGGTATTTTTTTGCCCGTTTCATTACACATTTGTTACAAAGTCATTAAAATGTGTTATGTTTTTAGAATGTATTTTATAACTAAAAATTGAAACAAATGCCCGCAGTTAAAGATCAAAGCGTGGATTTGCAAACAGCATTGAATCAAACCTCTATGTTGTTAGAAAAAAACCCAAATCTGGCAGCAGAACAAGCCCAAGAAATACTCAAAGCCTTACCGGAACAGCCAAACGCTATGATGTTATTGGCTTTAGCAAAAGGGCGGATGAGTAAACTGCAAGAATCAGTCGATATTTTGCGGCGATTAACGGTTTTGCAGCCAAAATGGTCTGCTACATTTATGGAGCTTGGTTTCGTATTGCGTCTTGCTGGCTTCGGTGATCAAGCGGTTATTGCGCTTAAAAGAGCACTATTTCTCAAACCGGACATTCCTAAAGCTTGGTTGGCTCTGGCCGATCTCTATTCAGCGATGGGCGATTCCAAATCTGCAGATGCTGCGTATGTAGCACAACTCAAATATTCAACCGGCAATCCGCACCTGATGGCTGCCGCTAATGCAATGGCTGAAGATAATTTAGCCGTTGCTGAGCGAGCATTAAAAAGCTATTTAAAAATATACCCAACGGATGTAGCGGCCATTCGGATGTTGGCTGAAGTGGCTTCTCGTCTCAGTCGAAGTGATGAGGCTGAATTATTGTTGGCACGTTGTATTGAACTGGCGCCAAGTTTTCATTTTGCACGGCAGAACTACGCTCACATCCTCAACCTCAATAATCGTATTGAGAAGGTAATGGAGCAAGCCGATATTTTACTGTCCATAGATCCGCAAAATTTGGGTTACATGAATCTAAAAGCGGTGGCGCTAAGCAAAATTGGTGATTATGAAAAAGCTATTGTTTTTTACGAGCGCGTACTTCAAGCAAATCCTGGCTATTCTAAAATATGGCATAGTTTCGGGCACACACTTAAAACTGCAGGTTTAGTTGAGCGTTCGGTAGTCGCCTATCGAAAGAGTATTGAATTAGAGCCCACGTTTGGTGAGGCCTATTGGAGTCTGGCTAATCTAAAGACATTCCGCTTTACAGACCAAGATATCGAAGCGATGCAACAGCAGTTGCAATCGGGTGTTTTGGCGGAGGAAGATCGGTTTCACTTTGATTTCGCATTGGCGAAGGCATTGGAAGATCAGCAACATTATGAGTCTGCGTTTGCGCATTATCAAAGTGGCAATGCGCGCCGAAAGACCTTGGTGCAATATAGCGCAGATCGCAATACTTTGAAAATCAAGGAAAGCAAAGCAATTTGCAACGCGAGCTTTTTTGCTGAACGCGAAGGCTTTGGCGATAGTTCCGCTGCTCCCATCTTTATTGTTGGAATGCCGAGAGCCGGATCAACGCTTTTAGAGCAGATTCTATCGAGTCATTCGCAAATTGAAGGCACTATGGAATTGCCAGATATTTTGTCGTTTACTAAAATTCTTTATCGCAACAGAGCCAGTAAGTACGATAAAACCTATTATGCCTCCCTGGCAAATGTGGATCGCATGCAAGCCGCAGAATTTGGCCAACGCTACATTAAAAGCACCCAAATTCATCGTAAGGGCAATAAGCCACGTTTCATCGATAAAATGCCAAATAACTACGCGCATATTGGCCTCATTCATTTGATTTTACCAAACGCACGAATTATTGATGCCAGACGTCATCCCATGGCATGCTGTTTCTCAAACTTTAAGCAACATTTTGCAAGAGGTCAGAGTTTCAGCTATAGCCTTGATGATATCGGCCGATATTATCGAGATTATGTTGAAATGATGGCGCACTTCGATGCGATTTTGCCAGGCCGTGTTCATAGAGTCCATTATGAAGATGTGGTGGCAAATACCGAAACAGAGGTCAGGCGATTATTGGATTATTGTGAATTGCCGTTTGAAGAAAATTGCTTACGGTTTTACGAAAATGACCGGCCAGTTCGAACGGCTAGTTCTGAGCAAGTGCGTCAACCGATTTATAAGGAAGGTGTCGATCATTGGAAGCATTTCGAAACTTGGCTTGATCCGCTGAAATATGCACTTGGACCTGTTTTAGAGTTATATCCTGATGTTCCAGATTTTCATTGATTCAAATATTTTTAAACAAAAGAGGGGAGTAGAATGCAAAAAATAAGAAATACTAAGTCAAAATGTAATGCAGTAAAAGCACCACTAACCGTAGCTATATGTTTAGCATTGAGCCCAGTGGTGTTTGCTCAAGAGCAGGCAGCCACTACCGAAGAAAAGAAAGCAATACTTGATTCGGTTACGGTGACGGCGCAGAAACGTTCTGAAAACCTACAAAAGGTGCCTATTAGTATTCAAGTGCTCGGAACACAGCAGCTCGAAGAAAATATGGTCAGTGGTTTTGAAGATTACGCCAAACTGATCCCCAGCTTGACTTATCAGCAAGGTGAGGGCGGTTCGAAAACCCCTTATTTCCGTGGCGTAGTGAGTGGCGGTGATGGCAACCATTCGGCATCAATGCCATCAGTTGGTGTGTATTTGGACGAGCAACCAATTACCACCATTGGCGGAATCTTGCCGATTCATGTTTACGATATTGAGCGTGTTGAAGCGCTGGCCGGCCCACAAGGAACCTTGTACGGCTCTAGTTCGCAGTCGGGTACTTTGAAACTGATCACCAACAAGCCAGATGCCTCTGCTTTTGCGGCCGGTTATGCGTTGGAGTTGAATACGGTTGAAAGCGGCGGTACAGGATATAACATTGAGGGTTATTTGAACTACCCTTTCGCCGATAATGTGGCGATTCGTTTGGTGGCGTGGACGCAAGAAAATGCTGGTTATATTGATAACGTGTTTGGTGAGCGCAACTTTCCAACACCAGATATCACTATTGATAATGCCAATTTTGTTGAAAAAGATTACAACAACAGTACCGATACCGGTGCGCGTTTGGCATTGAAAGTAGACTTGAATGACAATTGGACGATTTTACCAACCGTCATGGTTCAAAACACCAAATCGAACGGCAGTTTTGGCTTCGACCCAGCAGTAGGCGATTTAGAAATTACCCATTTTGCACCAGAAAGTTACGATGACAAGTGGGTGCAAGCGTCACTTACCGTAACCGGTAAAGTCGGTAATTTCGATGTGTCCTATAATTATTCCTATTTAGATAGAGACATCGATACGCAAAGTGACTATAGCGATTATGGTTACTGGTACGATGTGGTCTCAGGTTATGGCGCATACGATAACGACGGCAATTACATCGACCCTTCACAATATATTGTCGGTGTTGATAAATACAAAAACTACAGCCAAGAGTTGCGTATTTCCTCCGATCAAAGCAAGCGCTTACGTTTCATTGGTGGCTTGTTCTGGCAGAAACAAACCCATGATATTCAGCAAGATTA
>JAGNUI010000163.1 GCA_017987065.1 Arenimonas sp. | reverse complement strand
GGCCTATTTTTTTGTTAAAATATTACTTTAAGTTTAGGATTTTTATGCAATTAGCAAACATTTGTGCAGTAATCACTGGTGGCGTTTCCGGTTTAGGTTTTGCCGTAGCCAAACATCTTGTAGCCCATGGCGGTAAAGTTGCTCTATTCGACATCAATGATGCCAAAGCAGAAACAGCACTACTTGAGCTTGGCCATGAACATGCGGCCTATTTTCGCACCGATGTGTCTAATGAATTGCAAGTTGCCGAAAATATGCAAGCAGCACACGCCTTTATGGGTAGCATAAATACAGCCGTTAATTGTGCAGGCATTCTTGGAGCAGGCCGCGTGCTTGGCCGTGAAGCCAGCATGCCATTAGAACAATTCTCCAATACCATCAAAGTCAATTTGATTGGCAGTTTTAACATTGCCAAAGCGGCGGCTGATTTAATGCAGCACAATGCAACGGGCGAAGATGGTGAACGAGGTGTCATTATCAACACCGCATCGGTTGCCGCATTTGACGGCCAAATAGGACAAGCCGCCTATTCCGCCTCTAAAGGTGGTGTGGTGGCGATGACACTCCCTATGGCACGTGAATTAGCGCGCTTCGGCATCCGCGTGATGACTATTGCCCCTGGCATTTTCTGGACCCCTATGGTGGATTCAATGACCCCACAAGTGCAAGAATCCTTATCAGCATCTATCCCCTTCCCTGCACGCTTGGGTAAGCCCGAAGAATATGCGCAAACCGTCGCTTTTATCTTGCAAAACCGTTATATGAATGGCGAAACGATTCGCTTAGACGGTTCGGTGCGTTTAACCGCCAAATAATTTCCATTTAAAGAGATTCGCTATGAAAGCTTGTGATGTTAAAAAAGGCAATGTCATTGAACACAACAACACCGTATATCAAATCCGTGATATCGAACGTTCTTCGCCGCAAGGTCGCGGTGGTAATGTTACCTTCCGTTTCATTATGTATTCCATTCCAGCCGGCAATAAATTTGATTTAAGTCTGCGTTCCGATGATGAATTGAAAGAATTAGATCTGGTCCGCCGTGAAACCAGCTTCTCTTATATGGATGGTGAAGCGTTCGTATTTTTGGATATCGAAGATTACACCCCGTATCAGCTTGATGCGAATATCGTTGGCGATATGGCCGGCTACATCACTGAAGGTTTAGAAGGCGTGTTCGTACAATTAATTGATGATGCGCCGGTTGCCATTCAATTGCCGGTCAATGTGATCTTGGAAGTGGTTGATACACCGCCTGAATTGAAAGGTGGAACCGCCACCAAGCGCCCGAAACCTGCCAAATTAAGTACTGGCATCGAAATTCAAGTGCCGGAATACATCAGTAATGGTGAAAAAATTTATGTGTCAACCGTTACTGGTGAATTTGGCGGCCGAGCTTAAGCCATTTTTTCGCCATACGCCGAATTGATTCATCAAGCTCGCTATCAAAAGCGAGCTTTTTAATATCGAACCAAGCCAGTGCCAGTGATTCTTCGTTTTGAACAAATTCTTCACTGCCATAGGCTTGCACGACAAAACGAACATCATAATGATAATGCTCTGGTTCATTGCCACGCGCCGGAATGATATGGCAATCCAAATCAAAAATATCCGGCTGCACTTGCAAATCACTTAAGCCGGTTTCCTCAATGGCTTCGCGCAAAGCGACCTGCGCTAAATCAGGTGACCCGTCAGCATGGCCGCCGGGTTGCAACCAGCGCCTTAATTTTCGGTGATGCATCAGTAAAGCCCTTTCCCCATCTTTTGATACCAGCCAAGCCGAACCGGTTAAGTGGCCAATCGACAAACTGCGTTCGCAACAGTCTGCATTATCAGCCACAAACCGTTCAAATTGAGCAATGACTTCTGTCGTCTCAGAACGCTTCACATCGTACTGTCTTAATAAATCCAACAACTTGGCTTGTTTAATTGACATAATTTCACTTTATTTGAGTTTTATTGCGCAAAGTGCTTTACCCATACAGGCTTCTAGCTTATGGTAATCAGGTTCGGTAATAAACCCGTAACACAATAATGATTGTCATAAAATATTCATTGGGAGAGATTCATGCTTTTTGATCGGGTGAAACCCTTAGACCAGATTCTGGCTACGGCACAAAAGAAAGGACTTAAACGCCAACTTGGCGCATTTTCATTAACGATGTTGGGTATCGGCGCAATTATTGGTACCGGTATCTTCGTACTCACTGCTGTTGCCGCTAATAAAGCGGGCCCTGGCATGATGTATAGCTTCGTTATTGCAGGATTTGTCTGCGCATTAACGGCATTAATTTATTCTGAAATCGCCGCCATGGTTCCGGTTGCTGGCTCGGCATACACTTATTCTTATGCTGTACTTGGTGAAACAATCGCTTGGACAGTAGGTTGGGCATTGATCCTAGAATATGCGGTCGCCGCAGGTGCTGTCGCCGTTGGGTGGTCCGGTTATATTAATGGTCTTTTACATGAGATGCATATGGGACTACCCGCCGCATTAATGGCAGGGCCCGCTGACACCATAACCTTGCCAGATGGCAGTACCACAAAAGGTACGTTTAATCTTTTGGCTTTTTCAATCTCGCTCTTGATTACTTGGTTATTAGTGCTTGGCACTTCAAAATCAGCAAAATTTACTTCAATTCTTGTTGTTGTTAAAGTTCTTGCACTATCTGTATTCATCGTTTTAGCTTGGCCACACATTCAACACAGCAATTTTGAACCAATGCTGCCTAATGGCTGGGGTACACCTTTGTCAGGAACGGGCGTATTGGGTGCCGCGGCATCAATATTCTTTGCTTATGTAGGCTTTGATGCTGTTTCAACAGCCGCTGAAGAAACTGAAAATCCCAATCGAAATATTCCAATTGGATTAATCGGTTCATTAGTGGTTTGCACAATCTTTTACTTGCTGGTGTCTTATGCAGCCATCGGTTCTATGGGCGCACAGCCTGGTGGTGCCTTATCACAATCGAAAGAACCCTTGGCATTTGTACTGAAAGAAATTGGCTACCCAGGCGTTGGTAATGCCATCGGAATCGCAGCTGTATTAGCCTTGCCTTCGGTTGTTTTGATGATGATTTTCGGACAAACCCGTATTTTGTTCACTATGGCACGCGATGGCTTAATGCCTAAAGCGTTTGCTAAAGTACATCCGAAATACCACACACCACACGTGGTCACCATCGTCACTGGTATTGCAGTGTCTATTTTCGCGGCGATTTTCCCAGTTGGTGCTTTGGCAGATATTTCAAATTCCGGCACACTGTTTGCATTCTTTGTAGTTGCACTCGGTGTCATGGTATTGCGTAAGCAACAACCAGATCGTAACCGTCCATTCCGTACACCATTCCTTTGGATTGTTGGTCCGTTAGCAATGGCTGGTTGTGCACTGTTGTTTGTAAGCCTTGGCATGCTAACCATCAAGCTGTTCATTGGCTGGTTCTTGATAGGTATGGCCGTTTACTACTTGTATAGCCGTAAACGTAGCCACTTGGCTAATGGCACAGAACACGAATAATATGCTTCGCAACAATCTGTAACATTAAAACGGCGCGTAATGCGCCGTTTTTTTAT
>JAGNUI010000162.1 GCA_017987065.1 Arenimonas sp. | reverse complement strand
CACATCACGGCTAAAGCCCATAAATTGAAAGCGCTCGCCCATTTCATTGGGCATGATTAATTTTTTGATGTGTTGATTTTCCCGGTAACGGGTAATTTCATTGCTTTCATGTTCAAAACCGGCAATGAATTCTGGCAGACCATTGCTTAACAAGAAACTGGCTTGCGAACAATAGCCGGCCATATCAAAACCAGCACTGACTCCGGCTTCCGCCAAGGCAGTGAAATCCACTGAGGCTGTAATATCTTGCAGGCCAGGCCAGATAAAATAATCATCATGTGCGCGATGCCGATAATGACAAAGCAAGGTGCCATCGTCGCGTTCTGGCAAATAATATTCATCGCGTGCATAACCATAATCAATGAACAACATAGCACCGCGCTGCATGGTTCCGGCAATGGCTTGTATCCAATACGGCAACTGCGGCAAAATCTCGGAGCAATAACCATCGAAAAATAATCGACCCAAATTTCTTTCTACATGGCGCACGGAGCCGGCCACTAAACTATCTGCTGGACACATCACGCGCCGAAACTTTTGCTCCGTATCAACGGCTACGCATTCTTCAAATACTTCACCCTCCTCGATAATAAAACGGGTCGTGGGCAGTGCATCAATGACTTCATTGGCCACCAACACACCTTGCCAAGGATCTTCTGGCGGAGCATCTATCCAAACACAACGCGCAAATATTTCAGGCGCTAAGGCCGCTTGCAGGCGTTGTTGTTGACGTTCACGCAAATCGGCACTGGGCTCTAGAATCCAATACTGCGCTGGCAATTGCTCAAGTGCTTGCAAGCGTTGCAACACTTTCTCAGCTAAAGCACCAGTGCCTGCACCCACTTCAAACCAAACTGCTTCAGTATCTAATTGCGCGAGAACACTTGCCCCTGCATTGGCCAATGCATAGGCAAAACCACCGCCTAATTCAGGCGCGGTGATGAAATCGCCCTCTTCTCCAAACTTTCGTGCACCGGCACTGTAATAGCCCAGGCCTGGGTAATACAAGGCTAATTCCATGTATTTGGCGAACGGCAAAGCCCCGCCTTCTTGCTCAATGGCGGCATGCAGAATATTTTTGAGTTGATTGCTGTGGCTTACAGCCTCAGCGGAAGGGGATGGCAGATCCATCTGGCGCTCACTGGTTATTTTTGCCTAATCAGGATACCTTGTTCAGGTGTTTATTTGAACTGGGCTTGTGTGATGCATTCAGAATCTGCTGTGGTTTTTATTACTGGCGCTGGCAAACGTGTGGGCGCGGCATTGGCTAGAAGTCTGCATCAGCATGGCTACCGAATAGCCCTGCACTATCGGCAAGCTAAGGCTGAAGCACAATCCGTGGCCAATGCACTAAATGCCCTACGCCCGGACAGTTGTTTATTATTGCAAGCCGATTTAAGCATGAGTGCTGAGCGTGATGCGCTAATTCCGCAGATTATTGGCCATTACGGGCAGCTTGATGTGCTCATCAACAATGCCAGTAGCTTTTCGCCCACGCCAATTGGTAGCGCGAGTGATGCGCATTGGGATGATTTGTTCAACTCCAACGCGCGCGCGCCATTATTCTTAAGCCAAGCGGCGGCGCCTTATTTGCGAAAGCAACAAGGTTGCATTATTAATATTGCGGATATCTACGCTGTGAACCCAAAACCGCAACACACGGTGTATTGCATGGCGAAAGCGGCCTTACTCATGATGACCAAATCCTTGGCACTAGAATTAGCGCCTGAAGTGCGCGTTAATGCCATTGCACCGGGCGCTATACTTTGGCCAGAAGCAGGTATGTCTGAGCAAAGTCAAACAGCTATGGTTGAACAAACACCACTGGCACGTATGGGCGATGTTGATGATATTTTTCAAACTGCGCTGTATTTGATTGAACAAGCCAAATTTACTACAGGGCAAGTGATTAACGTGGATGGCGGGCGCTTAATACGTTGATTCAGATTTTGGCTCTAAGAAAACTAGAATTCATATTTTCAATGCCTATATTCACTTTGAATTAACTGTTGTTGCGAGATACTGATCTTATTAATTCAACAAAAAGGAATCCTATGACACCGTCCGAACAGCACGCCATTATTGCCATCAGTTTATTGGCCGCCTTCACCGACGGCAATAAAGACGAGCGTGAACGCGAGCAGATTAAGCAAATTACCGAAGGCTTAGCACCGAATGGCGATATTAATATGTCCGGTCTTTATCAGGATGTATTGCTGAAACGGCGCACGCTTGAACAAAGTGTCGCGCAACTGGAAAGCCATGAAGCACAGCAACTGGCCTATGAGATGGCGGTTTGCGTCTGCGATGCCGATGGTGTTCGCAGTGAATCAGAAAATGCTTTCTTACAACGATTGCAAGGGCTACTGAAAATTGATGCCGAGCAAGCTCAAGCATTTGCTAAAGATGCTGACGCCTTGGCCGATATGCCACTGGTTGCTTTGCCTATTGAATCTGGCCCAACGGTTGACAACGCCGCGCTGGATAAATCGGTATTGAACTATTCCATATTAAATGGTGCATTGGAATTACTGCCACAATCGCTAGCCTCGATGGCTATTCTGCCGCTACAAATGAAGATGGTTTATAGCATTGGTAAAGCGCATGGCTTTGAGCTTGACCGTGAACATATCAAAGATTTTGCAGCCACCCTTGGTGTTGGCATGACTGGCCAATATGTTGAACAAATGGGCCGTAAATTACTTGGCGGTTTATTGGGTAAACTTGGTGGTGGTTTGCTTGGTGGTTTAGGTAGCGCAGCAACAGGCGCGGCGTTTTCATTTGCCACCACCTACGCATTAGGTAAAGTGGCACAACAGTATTACGCGGGCGGGCGAAAAATAGATGCCACACAACTCAAACAAGTGTTTGCTACTATGTTTTCGCAAGGCAAACAATTACAAACACAATACACTGCGCAAATTGAACAAAAAGCCCAGACCATTGATGTTAACCAAATTCTCGACATGGTTAAACGCCAGTAGTAAGCATTTATATGAAAGCTAAATTATTCACTACATTCGCACTGCTATTTCTGTTGTCGCTAAATAGCGTCTTGGCAAACTCCACCATGCAGTTCAGCAACGCTTGGATTCGCGCTACACCGCCAAACGCGCAAGTAGCTGGTGGCTTTGTTGAAATAAATAACCAAGGCAACGATGATCGTTTACTGTCGATTAGCAGCGCGCTGTCTAGCAAGGTCGAGATTCATGAAATGCAGATGCAAGGCGATGTGATGCAAATGCGACAACTAAAAGATGGCCTGCAAATTCCTGGCAAAGAAATCACCACACTAAAACCGGGCGGTATGCACTTGATGTTTATTAAACCAAAGCAAGCGCTAACCGAAGGTCAAAAAATTTCTGCCACGTTTTTTTTCGCCAAAGCCGGCAAACGCGAGGTGGTGTTTACTGTGCGAAAAAACGCTCCCGAATAACAGCCACTATTCGATTGATAGTGCATCAGCACAGAGCATAGAGGTAAGTATTATTTACACAAGTATTGCAATGTGCATTATCGGCATGTCATTTTTCTTCAATGCTGGAAAAATGGAGGCGCGCAGTGGTGCAGCAGACCACTCCATACT
>JAGNUI010000161.1 GCA_017987065.1 Arenimonas sp. | reverse complement strand
GTGGTCTTGCCGGCATTCATGGTGGAATAATAAAAATACAGTTTTGCCACGTTTAATCCTTCACTAATTTTTGTTGTTGGTCTGCCAAATTAAGCCCGAAATCTTGGCTTGAAATCTTCAGCCACTGCAACGCTTTTAACCACTCGGCATCCAAGGGTGCTTCACAATCAATAGGCGCGCCGCTTATGGGATGCACAAATTGCAAACGCCAAGCATGCAACAACATGCGATGCACGCCTTGCATGCGGAAAATGCGATTGTGCCGACCATCGCCGTGGCTGGTATCGCCAATTAAATGATGCGAAAGATGTTTTAAATGCCGGCGTATTTGCCGAAAGCGGCCGGTATAAGGCGAACAACGCATCAGTGCATAACGTGAGGTTTCATGTTGTGCGCTTGGGGTTGCTACTTCTGCCACAGCCAAGCGTTTAAATTCGGTAATTGCTGATTTTTTTTCGGGTTTGCCAGGGCCACCATCGAGTGCGTAATCAACCGTGAATTGCTCATCTGGCCAACCGCGACAGATGGCCAAATAATCTTTTTGCACATCGCGGCTCATAAACATTTTGCCTAATGCAGAGGCGGTTTCAGCATCGAAGGCCACCAACACGCAACCGCTGGTAGCACGATCTAAGCGATGAATTAAATGGATTTTGCATTGAAATTGTTCACGCAGGCGATGTAACAGGAAATCATCTTCGCCACGCGACAGGCTGCTGGCATGCGCCATTAAACCATTGGGTTTATTAACTACCGCACAGCTTTCATCCTGATACAAAACGTCCAACCTTTCAATCATGGTTTGCGTGGCCAGGCGAATGCAAAACCTAAAAGGGAAATGCCCGCGGCAAGCCAAGTCCAAATATCTTGCCGATAAACGATAAACAAAGCACAGGCAGCAAGCCCGGCAGTAAAGCCAAACACCAATCCGAACAGCTGACGTTGGTGTTGCTGGTTGATTTTCACCAATGCCGCCAATTCGTCGGAACGCATCAAGACTTCCGATTGCCCTTCCGCTTGTTGCTGCAAGACTTTCTTGAGCAATTCCGGTATGTCTGAGGCTTGGTGCACTAATTCTGGCCACTGCTTTTGTAGCTTGCTCATAAACGCTTTCGGGCTATACCGGTCGCGCAAGATTTCTTCCAAGACTGGCCGCGCCACGGTCCATAAATCAAGTTCTGGATCTAGTGTGCGCGCTAACCCTTCGGTATTAAGCAACGTTTTTTGTAACAAAATTAACTGTGGTTGTAGGGTTAATTCGTATTTTTGGGCGGTGCGAAATAATTTGGTGACCACTTCGGCAATCGAAAATTCCGCTAATGGCCGAGTGAAGTAGGGCTCGCACACCGAGCGCACAGCCGCTTCCAATTCATCAAGACGCATATGTGATGGCATCCAACCGGCTTGCACATGCAACTTGGCGATTTTGTGATAATCCTTATGGAAAATCGCCATGAAATTTTCAGCTAAATAATATTGATCTTGCTCGCTGAGCTGACCGACAATGCCGAAATCCAGGGCGATGAAATTGGGATTTTGCGGCTTGCTAATATCCACCCAAATATTGCCGGCATGCGCATCGGCATGAAAATAATTATCGCGGAATACTTGTTGATATAAAATCCGCACGGCTTTGGCCGCTAGTTCTTTGCGATTAATGCCTAAACGGTCGAGTTCGGCAATGCTATCAGCAGGAATACCATACACGCGCTGTTGCGTCATTACCTCAGGGAAGGTGAGCGCCCAAATCACTTCCGGCACTTCCAGCTCCGAACTGTTCTGCCACAAACGGCGCATCAAGCTGGCATTGGCCGCTTCACACTGCAAATCACATTCGGCCAATAGCGTAGTTTCCAGCTCACTGACGACATCTTGTGCCCGTAGTTTGTCGGCGTGCGGATGAAGGCGATTAACCCATGTGGCCAATAAGCGCATCAAGGCAATATCTTGGGCAATTTGTTTGGCAATATTGGGCCGTAAGACTTTAACCACCACTTCACGGCCGTCACTCAGCTGCGCGGCGTGTACTTGTGCAATGGAAGCGGATGCTAAAGCGTCATCATCAAAACGCGCGAACACTTCGGTGATGGGTTTGGCGAACGCTTTTTCAATCATCTGCCGCGCTAAGGCACTATCAAACGGTTTGACTTGATCGCGCAAGCCCGCTAACTCATCGGCTATATCGGCCGGTAATAAATCGCGGCGTGTTGAAAGCACTTGTCCGAATTTCACAAACAACGGGCCTAACTGCTGCAAAGCCAAACGCAGTCGCGTGCCGCGCGATAAATTTTTATTTTGCTTGGCGGTCGGCGAAATTAATTTTAAGACGTGCAGTACCGGTTTTAAGCGTGGATCCGGAATCCATTCTTCCAAACCATAGCTTGATACGGTTCGGGCAATTTTAATAGCGCGCAGGATTGAGCTCATCAGGTATTTTGCTTTAGCAGTTGTTCAACGCGGGCTTGCAAGCGGTCGCCATGCTGTCGGATTTTATCGACTTGGGCATTGAAATCATGCAATTCCGCTTTCGAAACGACCACACGCGCTTCTTCGGTGACGTATTCAGCACCGGATTGCATAAAATTTTCGGCGCTAATTTTGGCGTGCCGAAATCCTTCGCGCAGCATTTTAGCCACTTGTGGCCCAAACACCGGACCTAAGGTTTTTACAAAAGGCTCCTGCCAATCGGGGTCATATTCTTTGGCTAGGTTTTGCAACAAACGCGCCAGTTCCACATCGCCACTGATGCGCATCGCACCCACGGCCGACTTGCCATCAGAGAACATCGGCAAGCTGTTCAATAAGCCAGAGAGCTTACTTTTAAAACTGATATCGGGCTCTTGTGTGCTATCCACTGGCCCAACCAACAATAATTGATTTTGCACTTCAATAGCCAACGCAATATCGGGCGATTGCAAATGCAATTCAATGCGCCGCCCTTCTAAAGCCTGTAGCTTTTCAACGCTGGCCTGATCCAAGCGCAGCAGACGATTCAAGGCTTCTTGCAACACACGTCCGGCTGCTGGCTTCAGGGCATCGAATGAAAATGCAGGGCTACTCATACATCAACCTTTGTATTTTAATGAAGCATGCAAACGCAACAATCCATCAGCAATGGACACCTTGGGCACATAGCCAAAATCGCGCTCGGCCGCAGAACAATCATACCAATGCTCGGTCGATAATTGTTCGGCTAAAAATCGGGTCATCGGCGGCTCGCCATTAAATCGCAACAGACGCCAAAACATTTCACACAACACGCCTAAACTATACGCCAAGCCGAATGAAATGGAGCGCGTGACAATAGGCGCTTCGGCCGCATTCAGCAAGCCGTTGACAATCTCGCGTATGGGCTTGGGCTCAGCATTGGAAATAAAATAAGCTTTGCCTGCGCATTTTGAACCAATGGCGCAATGTTCCAGCGCCAATAGATGCGCGTGCACCACATTATCAATATACGTACAATCCATTTTATTTTCACCGCTGCCGATAAATCGCAGTTTCCCTGCTTTGGCGCGCGCCACCAATCGCGGCAACAGTTGTGTGTCGCCCGGGCCCCAAATCAAACGCGGGCGCAAAGCGACCGT
>JAGNUI010000160.1 GCA_017987065.1 Arenimonas sp. | reverse complement strand
TTTTTTTTCAATGAATAAATCTAGTCATTTATTGCCTAGTAAGCAATGCCATGTTTGCCAAATTCGTGTTCAAGCAAGGATAATTTATTTCTATAATGCTGCCATCGGCCAGAAGCGCTATTGTAAAGCGGCTGCCGGACTTGCCAATAACTGGCAGTTTTAACCGTATTGCCCAGAGTATGAAAGTTTACGCAGCGCTCATCCATTTCAAGATTTAGAAAAGCCAACAATGACGCCAGTGTTTTACTTGGCTCGGCAACAAAGGTGTCATAGTCGAATTGAAAAATGCTGTCTTTAAATAAACGTTGCCAATGCGCCATTAGGCGTCTGTACTGCGCATAATAATGGCCAATGTCAGCCAAATCGGATGCATAACCAGCCATGCTTGGATGCAGATGTTGCATGAAAATGGATAATCCATTATCTAGTGGGTGGCGTGTGGTGTGGATAATTTTTGCAGCAGGAAATAATCGTTTGATTAGACCAATGAGCATGAAGTTGACTGGGCGTTTGTCGGTGATGTAGCGTATTTCGCTGTTTGGCTGGAAAATCAGTTGCAGCTGTTCAAGATAGTCATTCGCCATGCTTTGGCATTGTTGCTCATCCATACTGGTTAAAGACTGAGGGAAATGATCCAGTGACTTGGATAATAATTTCGGCAACAATTCAAGCTCACCACCAGCTATCACGCACGGATGAGCCGCCAAGACTTGCTCGACTAATGTGGATCCTGAGCGGTACATGCCACAGATGAATAATGGTGCATTATTGGCCACTGCGGCATCTTGAAGTGCCTCAACCGCCACGATTGGAAATGCAGTAATCAGTGCATCAATGGTGTGCTCGGTTTTTTCTCGATCATAAGGCGGCCCAAGACTCTTTACCGCAAAATTGGCATCGCTGAACGCCTGAAAAGCCGAATCAAAATCCTCTAAGGCATCAAATGCTCTGCCTAGCGCGAAATAAAGATTAGCTTTATCTTCTGCTGATTGGGCATTGCTCGCCGCAATATGTAACTGGTTGAACAGAATATCGTTTAAATCACTTGGTGGCTTTAAATGTGCGATACGTGCCAATGCACTGAGGTAAATTGAGTTTTCATGATTTGTGGCATTATTAGCTAAATCCAAAATGCACTGATAATAATGAATGGCATCAAGGCGCTTACCTTGCTCTTCATACAGATTGCCAAGGTTTAATAATGCTGGGCCATACTGTGGCGCTAAAACTAGAGCGCGTTTTAATTCATGCTCTGCTTCTAAATCACGTCTTAAATGGTCGGAATAGATGACCGCTCTATTCAGGTGCACCTCTTCGGGCTGCGCAATGCCAAGCTGTAGTGCTTGATTATAGGCATCTAATGCCTTTGTGTATTGGCCATCTGTTTTTAACAAATAGCCTAAATTGTAAAAGGTGTCGGCATGTTTTGGCTGTACTTTCAGAAGCTGTTGATGCGCGGCAATCGCCTCTTTAATCCGAGCTTGCCCAAGGAGTAGGGTCGCTCGTTGTTGCAATTGGGCAATGCTGTTGCTCATCAGCTAGCAACTTAACTTAAACGCGACGCAAAACCAGTTTCCAGCCAACGACATTCGTTTTGGCATGGTATTGCACCCCACGACTGACAACTTCAAAACCAGTCCTTTGCGCCGCACTTTCGATTTCAGATAGGCCATTTTCATCTTTGGCACATTCGAGCAAGTCTTTCTGCCTGCGCACCCAAAGCCGCAAATCGGTTTCGGCTACATTAATTTCATTTTCAAGACTAACAATTGGGCCTGTTTCTGTTCGCAAGTTGAGCAATCTTTGGATGTTGTCCAGTGTGCCAAGCAATATTTGACCACCGCCTGCAGCCTGAACTTCTGGCAAGGCTCTTTTTAGTGAACGAATGGATGCAACCAATTGTGAACCGGCAGTTTCTGCGAACTTTGGTGAGACCACTTGCGCAGTGACTAAGTGTTTCAAGCGCCGATAGATTTTAGTTTTACGCAACACAAAGTCCGCTTCGTCCAATGAAATTATGGAGTTGCGTATAAGTGCTGAGTTTTTGTGATGGATTATGAATTGAGCCGTGCCTCCGGGCACCATGACTCTATGCAACTGCTCGAGTGAAACCGGAATATTCGTGTATTCAAGTGCATATTGACCACTTACTGCATCAAAATAAGCATCTTCGAAAGGAAGATTTTCAACTGCCACGCCAGGATGAAAGCTAATGCCGGCCAAGCGTTCCTCTGCATTAGGCACGTGCCGCATCGGATCGATTTGTGCAAAATCGCAAGCATGTACCTCAAAGTCTTTGCTCAGCTTACGGCTTGTTTCGCTGGCAATGATAGCAATAGCACCATTGCCTGTAGCGATATCGAGAATGCGCGCGCCAGCAGGGCAGGTTTCGAAGAAATCTTGCCAGGCTTGCAGAATCTCAAGATCGTAATTGCCAAGGTTTTGCGATGGGCCGGTTGCGATTGCGCCATTTCGATAAAACATTTCCCAATGTTGCAGGCTCAAAGATGTGCTCCAATATTTTTATTTTGGGTGAACAATTTAATGGTCTGTCCAGTAATAAACCGGTCCATGTTATCCTCAACTATTATACATGTCCGATCGATAAGGAAAACGTATGTTGAATGTAATTGCTCGCTGTGTGTTAACGGGATTTCTGGTTTCACTTTCCGGCACGGTGCTTAGTGCCGACTCTGCGGGAAAATGCGCTGAAATAGCCGCCCCAGTTGATCGCTTGGCTTGCTACGACAAAGCGTCTCCGCCTGTTGTTAAAGGCGATGTGGCTGCGGTTGGGTTCGGGTTATCGTCAAAAAAAGAAGATAAGCCTGAGCCTGTGCAAGTAGCAGCAAAAATTACCGCGGTTAGCACCATGCGAGATGGTAAGCGTCTAATAACCCTCGATAATGGCCAAGTGTGGCGAGAAACGGAAGCAAAGCCAATGGTTATTATTAAAAAAAACGTACCGATTACCGTTCGTGAAGCAGCACTAGGTACATATTTGCTGGTTATCTCAGACAATACCGCTTTACGGGTAAAACGCGTTAAATAATAGGCTAGGCTGATCTGAAATAGGCACTTATGAATTAAAAAGCATACCAAGAATCGGTTTGGCCCAATCAGGTGTTTTCTTGAGGTCGGCAAGGCTTTCCGGCCAGATTAATTTCCCATTCTCAATGCTAGCAACCCTGAATAATTCTGGAATAGTGCCATTTTCATCGGCATCCGTGCTGTTGTCGTGAATACTTACCATGGCAACTACCGGAATCAATGCATTGAGATTTATGATTGAGTCCACGTAACGAGTGCGGATTTTCTGCTCTGGGATAGCGTGCCCGCCATGTTTGACGCGTAACTGCACGCGTTCGATGTGTTTTTCAGCGCTACTCAGACCGCAGAACCAAATATACACTTCATGCGTTTTGGTGGCCTCACGTAGCATTTTAGCGATTGTTGTGCCGCCTAATGTTGTTTCAAAGGCATAACTTTGGCCTTTGTCCAATGCCTTGGCTAGTCGCTCAATGCTTTCTTGCCAAGCTTTGCTGTTGGCCTCCACTTGCGAGCAATGTGTGATGTTTCGGTATTCGCGGGCGTAGTCATC
>JAGNUI010000159.1:1771-3604 GCA_017987065.1 Arenimonas sp. | reverse complement strand
GCAACAAACGGGACGGAGGTCATTAACGTTTGAATAATCACCTCATCCCACTTTGATTCACATTTTTGGTGCGCAGACGCGCTATAACATCTTCCGCTAGTTTGAGTTTTCCGGAAGCTACATCCTGATTGCCTAGTGCCAGAATTTTCAGTAAGGCTAGCACTTCTTTGGCTTCCTCATATGATGCCACGTCATTAAGCACCATCTTCACAACTCATCCGTCGGCTCATAAGCCATCGCCTGTTCTGCGCATTCAATGCGTACCGGTGTATTTTTCTGATAGCGCCACCAAAAGAAATAGCCTGCCGCGACAAATCCACAAGAGACTTGGGCCATCAACAGTGGATTTTTACTCACCAATGGTGCCAACAGGCCGGCGATTAAGGCATTCGACATTAAACTCACAAAGGCTTGCATGGAAGATGCCGTGCCGCGAATGGTGGGGTATAAATCCAACAGTGCGATAGTGACAATCGGGAACACCAAGGCAATGCCAAATGCTAAGCCGCTTAAAGGCAAAACAGCCCATGGCAACTCTAATTTCACTACACTTGCGCAATAAATTAAATTGCTTAACATCGACAGCGCGCAGATGCTAAAACCGATATTGACCAATGTTCTACCGGATATTTTCCCAGCTAAGCGACCACTGACAAATGCGCCCACGCTCATACCGGCGATGGTTGGTACAAAGAAATAGCCGAACTGGGTTTCAGTTAGGCGCAGATGCAACAACACATAATCTGGCGCCGATGCAATAAATAAAAATAAAGCGCCGAACAGTAAAGTGCCAGCGAAAGCCAACATGCGGAATTCACTGCTTTTGCCCATGCTCCAATAGGATTTGCTGAGCGAAACGGGGTGTATGGGTGTGCGTTTATCAACAGGATGCGATTCCGGTAAAAATATCAATACCACAATAATCATCAACAAGGAAAGTGCCACCAAAAACCAGAAGATACCTTGCCAACTTGAACCCACCAACAAATAGCCACCAATAATCGGCGCAATGGCGGGCGCAATTGAAAAAATCATGGACACTAAGCTCATCATTCGCTGCGCGTCATTGCCATCGTAAACATCACGAATGACTGCACGGCCAACAATCAAGCCAACACCGGCTGAGAGCCCTTGAATGAATCGAAATAACAATAATTGCGGCAAACTAGCCGACAGCGCACAACCAACCGAAGCCCCCAAGAACAACAATAGCCCCGCCACAATGACCGGCTTTCTACCATAAGCATCTGAAAGCGCACCATGCAGCAAGGACATCAATGCAAATCCAAGCAGATAGATGCTTATAGCTTGTTGTATGGCGGCATCTTCAACTTGTAAATCTTGCGCGAGCACATGAAAGGCAGGAAAAATACTATCAATCGCAAACGGACCGACCATGGCTAACAAGCCCAAAATAGCGGCTAATTGACGGCGAGAAATGCCAAGTAAAGAGAGAGAATGTTGCATATGCACGTTAACGCCTTAAAATGGCAACGGCCAACTGTATTGTGGCGCTAAAACCCAATATCCGATTGATAAAACGATTAACACCAGTGTGAATTTAGCAATAAATCCGAAAAATTTAAATAAAATATAGCCAGCGATAATCAATCCCAGTATGGCTAACGCTGAATCTGTCATGTTGCACTCCTATGCCAATATTCTACATTAAAGTAAAAAGCGCTGGAGAGCTCCCTATTTGGGTCGTTCCTCGTTAAAATAAAACTTTAGACAGTTGAGTAGTCGAATGACAGAGTTAATTCGCCCAAGCTTTCATGGCTTTGAGCAAATCCCTTTACGTGAATATGCGGAGCGCGCCTATTTAGATTATTC
>JAGNUI010000159.1:0-1671 GCA_017987065.1 Arenimonas sp. | reverse complement strand
CAAGTTTCCCCATCAAAAGTGATGGAACAAATCGCGCAACAAATGCGTGCCAAGAAACTGCCCTGGTTAGAAGATTTGCGCGATGAATCCGATCACGAAACCCCGACCCGTTTAGTGCTGGTCACCCGTTCCAACCGAGTCGATATTGATTCGCTAATGGGGCATTTATTTGCTACTACGGATTTAGAAAAAAGCTATCGGGTCAATCTCAACATCATTGGTCTTGATGGCCGACCGCAAGTGAAAAACTTACGGATGTTACTGGCCGAATGGCTGCAGTTCCGAACCGACACGCTTCGCAAACGATTAACCTACCGCAAAGAAAAACTGGAACGGCGCTTGCATTTATTAGCCGGTATTTTAATTGCCTTTCTGAATTTAGATGAAGTCATCCATATCATTCGTACCGAAGACGAACCGAAAGCAGCGTTAATTGCACGCTTTGCACTTAGCGAAGATCAAGCCGACTACATCTTAGAAACCAAACTGAAGCAGTTAGCCCGTTTGGAAGAAATGAAAATTCGTGGCGAACAAGAAGAGTTAGAAAAAGAGCTTAATAGTATTGTTGCCATACTGGGCTCTAACGCCAAGCTAAAAAAATTATTAAAAGAAGAACTCATTGCCGACGCTAAAAAATTCGGCGATGGCCGTCGCTCACCTTTAGTGTCACGTGAAGCGGCGCAAGCAATCGATGAAAGCACACTGATTGCCAGTGAACCCATGACGGTGGTGTTATCGCTAAAAGGCTGGATTCGTGCCGGTAAAGGCCACGAACTTGACCCAGCGGCCTTAGGCTATCGTGAAGGCGATCAACTGTTGGATTTCATCCGAGGGCGCAGCACGCTAAATGTAGCGGTACTTGATAACTCCGGCCGAAGTTATTCAAGCCTTACGCATACGCTTCCCTCAGCCCGTGGCAATGGCGAACCACTCAGTGGACGCTTCACGCCACCTGCTGGTGCACAATTTGTGGGCTTAGCATCGGGTGAGACAACTCAGAAATTTATTGTCTCTTCAAATTACGGTTATGGTTTCATCACTGTTTTTGAAAATTTCCTGAGTAGTAAAAAAGCCGGTAAACAATTAATAAATACCGATGAGAGCGCCAGCATTTTGCCACCTTGCGCACTGCATAATGCTGAAACTGATTTTGTAGTGGTGATTAGCAGCAGTGGAAATTTATTAGCATTCCCAGCCAGTGAACTGCCTGAACTCGATAAAGGCAAAGGCAATAAACTGATGCAAATACCGCCTGCCAAATTAAAAGCTGGCGAAGAATACATCACGGCGGTTACCAGCGTGAAAGAAGGTGGCGAACTCACTTTATTCTGCGGACAACGCAAGCTGGTGCTTAGTTGGCGAGACTTGCAAGCCTATCAAGGTGCGCGTGCACAAAGAGGCCACGCACTGCCACGTGGCTTCCAGCGTGTTGATAGTATCGAAAGCCATTAAAAAAAGGGATGCCTCGTGGCTATTTACATCAAACGCATTGCCTTAGCACTACTGGCTTTAATATTTATTGCACTGATAAGTATTTATTTTTTACTTCGCGCAAGCTTACCGCAACTCGATGGTGAAACAACGCTAAAAGGTTTATCAAACAATACGACGATTGAACGCGATGCCAATGGTACGGTAACCATTAACGCGCAAACCGAGGCCGACTCTATG
>JAGNUI010000158.1 GCA_017987065.1 Arenimonas sp. | reverse complement strand
TATGGCCAGTATCTGTTTCGATACAAATAACGACGTCATCAATCAGTTCCACCGTGCGCAATGCGGTTTTGAATGGTGTGCGCAATGGAATCTGCAAATTGCCATAACGTATTTTAGTGATGTACATATTATGGATTTTGCCGTGGAATGATATGTTGAACAGCAGTGATCGCATCAACAACCAATTTTTCTTGACCCAAAGCCATGTTCAGCAAGGGCGTTACAGCTACGGCATTGGTCGGAAATGCATGGTAATCACCATTTACTATAAAACCGGTTTTGTGTGAATCGTGAATCACCCATGGGCCTTGCTCATCATGGCCAATAACCAACATCACATGCCCAGGTATAAAGACCATATCACCGACATGCAACTGCTTGGCGCGCTCGATGCGCATGGCTTGAGTTAACTCTGCTCCGAATACATCACGATCAAATACCGAGCTTTTAGCCTGGTCACTGGTATTACGAGGCAGCAAAATGCCCATAGAGTTATAGATTTCAGAGACAAAACCACTGCAATCGCGGGCGTTGTAATCATGCCCCCAACCATAACGCTCACCGATAAATTTAAAACTCTGTTGAATTATATTGGCATGGCTAACAGGCAAAGGTGCTGGCGCGCTATCCGCCGATCGTGGTATCAACACGGGTTTGAATTGTAATATTCCGGCATTGCTCCGTACTGGAAATTCTATAATCCATGAGCCTAGTGACCCTTGACCATTGACCGGTTCTGACAATGGCCAGTTTGTAATAATTGGAAAGCTGGCGCCCATATCTAAACTTAATTCCGAGATATCTTTGGCATAAGGATGAAACACGGTCCGCACTTGACTTCCGGTGATGTAGCGACGAGGCTGCTTGCTTGCAAATGCCATCACCGTATCTCGTGGCGCCACAGCAAGCGCTTCCGCGCTAATCCAAGCTGCGTAGTTTTCGGACTGCACAAATAGCCACTTTTTGTCACGGGATTCATGCAAAACGGCGAGGGGTGTGCCCGGAAACACAGCAGACTCCTGCAAGCGATCTATATCAACACCACCTTTTTGATCGAACGCGCGCTGCTTGGTGGGGAAACGGCGTAACGATGCACGGATGACAACCATGCCGAACCATTGATTATTTGAAGGCTTAATCTGATCAAGATTAAGATTTTCCATCCAAACATCGATATCAGATTCAGAAATAGCCACGTCTGTGGTTTTGAACAAGGGCTGAGTGGGTCTTTTTGACAGTATTTGAATACGTTTGCGGATTTCCTCTGCGCTAAGACTATCTGGCCAAGTTGGCCAATACACCATACTAGGTTCAGTGCGTAATAAAAGCTTGTTGCGTGTTTCGATATAAGTAGCAGATAGTAATTGTTTATCGCCATTTGGAGCACGTTTCAGCCAATAATTTACATCTTGCATTTCCGACGTTAAACCAATGTCTGACCATTTCGGTTCTGGTCTTTGATAAGCAAAAATAGTCGTACTTAATGCAAATAGAACTGATACAAATATGAGACGCACAGTAGGGTACATGCTTATGCTCCCATCAAGCGAAAAATACTAGCCAGCAATAACCCGCCACCCGTTCCTAAGGCATAACCGAGCATCGCCAGCAATACACCAACGGGAGCCAATACTGGAGCATAGGCAACCGCCAATAATGGCGTGGTGGCCACACCACCAACACAGGCTAATGAGGATATGCCACATAAGGATAAATCAAAGCGAAACATTCGGGCAGCCAACACCATCATGAATCCATGCAGTATTAGTATCATCATGCCGCACAACAGAAACAATGGCGCTGTGCTGATGCCAGAAAAATTGGCCTTAGAGGCAATGGTGGCTACAACAAGCGCCAATAATGCCGAGGCAAGTGTCATTGAGCCAGAAAGCTTGCGTATTGGTGTGTTTGATGCAATTAAACCAAATACCGTCACTAATAGTAAAGTCCAAGATGACGCGGTCATCACCTCAGATTTTGGCATAAATGCAGCTATTTCATTGGCAGCAAAACCAACGGCTAATGCAATACCGAGCCATAACAACGCTAAACCAATATCAAGGGGTTTCTGTTCAGATTGTTCAATCGGTTTTACGTTATGGCGCGCAGCGATTTGGTCGGCCATGGCCACCGCTTTATTCGCTTGATTGAATTTGTGTTGTAACGGCACGCTGGCAAACAGCACAAGCACCCATACCGAATAGCACAGCGCATCAATCAGAAGTGCATTTGATAAGGCATTGGGACTCGATTGCAAGGCTTGCGAAACAGCCACTAAATTTGCAGTACCGCCAATCCAACCACCGCCAACCGATGCAAATGTTTGCCATGCATCTTCAGGTAAAAAACTTTGCATTATCCAATACACCGCAATAATAGCGATAAATATGGTCAGCAAAGCGCAAGTAAAACCGGCCAAGATTCGAGGTCCAAGCGCTAAAATGGCTTTTAAATCGCAGCTCACCAATAACAGAAACATTAAGGCCGGCAAAAACCAAGCTAAAATCAGTTTCTGACTTGCTACGATATCCGGACTTGATGTCCAAAAACCCAACACCGACAGGGCAGTGACGAACAAATAAGTTAAGACAATGGAAGGTAAAACGTTAAATATTCGCCAAGATAATCGTTTTTCCAAAAAAGGAAATAAACCGGCACACAATGCAATGGCAGCAATATATGCCCAGGCTGTATCTATCATTTCAACAACTCATTTCAGACTAAAGATAATTCTCAAACCTAGTATAGTCAAAACCCCTTGTGACGGGTGATTCCTAGATTTGGACAGTGCATAATGGGATTAAATCTAACTTTTGCTGAACTTATGAAACGCTCAATCCTGTTATTAATGCTGACTTCACTCACAATGCAGCCGAGCTATGCTGAATCAACTAAGATTTTGCAGAATTCTTTGATTGATATCAAAGCGCTATCACCAAATATTCAGCTTGATATGCGCTACGCCAACACGGATAATTTTACCGGTCATAAGGTTGCTGGCTATCTGACGGCTAAATGTTTATTGCATAAACCCGTTGCTGAAGCTTTAAAAAACGTTGAGCAGCATTTGCAAAAAAGCGGTTACGGGTTAATTATTTATGATTGTTACCGTCCAACGATAGCGGTTGATGATTTTATGCGCTGGACCAAGAATGCGGATATTTCAACTAAAACTGAATACTATCCGGACTTAGATAAATCGGTATTGGTGCCAGATTACATTGCCGAAAAATCTGGTCATAGCAAAGGCGCCACCGTGGATCTAGGGCTTCTTGATTGCCGAACTAAGCCTTGCATTGCATTAGATATGGGCACTGAATTTGATTTTTTTGGTGCGCAAGCCAATACCGATTACCCAAAATTAACTGATAACCAACGCCAAAATCGCAAACAATTGCTGAAAGCCATGAAAGAGCAGGGCTTCGAAAATTACCCGATGGAGTGGTGGCATTACACGTGGAAGGCCGGCGTTTTGCCAGATCAAGCGTATAGTTTTCCAATTCAATAATGCAATTGTTCCGATTCAATACAATGAGTTCCAGGCTTGGCATTTAACGCTGCATGCAACATAGCGCGAGCCACGTTTTCCGTTGCAATGGGCTGATAGCGCTTTGGAATAA
>JAGNUI010000157.1 GCA_017987065.1 Arenimonas sp. | reverse complement strand
TGAGATGGTCGCATACAGAACAGTGTACACAGGCTAAAATGAACCGTCATTGTCTGAGTTTTATTATGGCTTTATCCGTTCTGGGTCTCAATCACCATTCTGCACCGGTCACCTTGCGGGAACGCGTGACTGTGTCTGATATTCAGCAAGAACAAGCACTTAAATCACTGATGCAGCAACCGGGCGTGGCCCATGCGGTCTTGCTTAGCACCTGCAACCGCACCGAAATTTACGCGCACATAGAGCCAGATAATGAACATGTTCTTGCGCAATGGCTGGCCCAGCACCACCAGATTGAGCCTAATTTATTGTCACCCTACTTATATTTGCACCAAGATGTGCAGGCTGTTAAGCACTTATTTAGTGTTGCGGCAGGTCTTGATTCAATGGTTATGGGTGAGCCGCAGATATTTGGGCAAGTCAAACATGCGTGGAGTATGGCCAAACAACATCAGGCCGTGCACGGAATTTTAGACCGATTATTTCAACATACGTTTGCCACCGCTAAGCGTATCCGCACCGAAACGCAAATTGGCGCCAATCCAGTTTCCGTGGCCTATGCCAGTGTTAAATTAGCACGCCAGCTATTTAGCCAACTTGACCAAGCCAACGTTTTATTAATTGGCGCGGGCGAAACCATTGAATTGGTTGCGCAACATTTAGCAAATGCAAAGGTCAAGCGTCTGTTAATAGCCAATCGCACTCTCGAACACGCGCAAACATTAGCCTCAAAATTCTCTGGATTTGCTTTGCCTCTGGATGAATTTAACAAGCATTTGGCCGAAGTCGATATTATTATCAGCGCCACTGCTAGCCAAAATACCATCGTGCATAAAGCGGACGTTGCCAAAGCGCTGCAACAACGCAAACATAAACCGATGTTGATCATTGATTTAGCGGTGCCACGCGACATTGATGCGCAGGTTAGTGATTTAGATGACGTGTATTTATATACGGTTGATGATTTACAACAGGTTTTGGAAGATAACCGAAGTTCAAGAAAACAGGCGGCAGTTGAAGCAAAAAATATTATTGATATTCAAGCAGAACATTTTTTTGCACAATTAAAAGCATTAGATTTTCAAACCAGTTTGCTCAAAATGCGCGCTCAAGCTGAGCAGTCTCGCGATATGCATTTAGAAAAAGCTCAACAAGCCCTTGCTCGTGGCGAAGACCCAGCAAAAGTGATGGCACTGTTGGCCAATCAATTGAGTAACCAATTACTGCATGGGCCGACTTTGGTTCTAAAAAAGGCGGCGCTAGAAGGCAATACGCAATTGCTTCAGGCCGCCGAACAAATTTTCGATGTGAATGCCGATGCTAAGTCCTAATTTACTTCGAAAACTAGAATTACTGGCTGAGCGCCATGAAGAAGTGGGCCGAATGTTGAACGACCCTACTGTGATCGCCAATAATAATTCGTTTCGTGAGCACTCCCAAGAATATGCGCAACTTGATCCTATTGTTGTGGGGCTTTCAGATTATCAACAAAGTAAAGTTGAACTTGCCGATGCAGAATCTTGGCGCAAAGATCCTGAAATGCGCGATTTGGCTGAAGCTGAAATTCCTGTGTTACTTGCAAAAATTGAGGCGCTCGAAAATCATCTGGCTTTACTATTAATTCCAAAAGATCCGCGCGACGATGCCAATCTTTACCTTGAAATTCGTGCCGGCACCGGCGGCGATGAAGCCGCTATTTTCGCTGGCGATTTGTATCGCATGTATGCGCGTTATGCCGAAAAGAACCGTTGGCGATTTGAAATACTTTCCGCCAATACTGGTGAGCATGGCGGTTATCGAGAAATCATTGCGCGCGTTGAAGGCAAGGGCGCCTATTCCAAATTCAAATTTGAATCTGGTACACATCGTGTGCAGAGGGTACCCGACACCGAAACCCAAGGCAGAATCCATACTTCAGCTGCCACTGTGGCTATCTTGCCAGAAATGGATGAAATCGAAGATATTGATATTCCACCCAATGATATTCGCACGGATACATTCAGGGCTTCAGGCGCTGGTGGGCAACACGTCAATAAAACCGATTCCGCTATTCGCATCACCCATATTCCCACTGGCATTGTGGTGGAATGCCAAGACGAACGCAGTCAGCATAAAAATCGTGCTAGAGCGATGAGCTTGCTAAAGGCAAGAATACTTGATGAGCAGCGCGCCAAACAAAATGCTGTGCAAGCCGAATCAAGGCGCTTGCAAGTGGGCAGTGGCGATCGCAGTCAACGCATTCGCACTTACAATTTTCCGCAAGGGCGAATCACCGACCACCGCGTTGAAGGGCTGACTTTATATAAATTACCGGAAATTATTGCCGGCGATTTGGATGAACTCACCGAGCGTTTAACGGTTGAACATCAAGCCGATGAATTAAAAATGCTGACCGAAGGCTAAGCTCCTCTCAACCATAAGGCTTATGGCGCGGCATCCATAATCGCTTGTATCTCTGCAGAGGTGACTGGCCCTAAAAACGTCTTAACCACGGCACCGCCCGGAGCGATGAGCACCGTCATCGGCAATCCGCGTGGGGTTTCAAAATCTTTAGGCGGATTATAGACATCCATGATTGCAATCGGATAATCAATCGGATGTTTTTTCAAGAACGCTTGCATATCTACGCGTTCGATTTCTTCGTACGCTAAACCAATAAATTGCACCTTGCTATTTTTTTTGGCAAACGCATTGAAATCCGGAATTTCTTTTAGGCAAGGCCCGCACCAGGTGGCCCAAAAATTCACCACAACCCACTTGTCTTTGTGTTTAGACAAATCAAATTGTTCGCCAGTAAACGTTTCAATGATTAATTCAGGATTTTTTACCGAACTTGGCTTTGATGCCTGTGGTTTTGGTTGCTCTAATGGCGCAGATTTTGGTTCAGCTTTTGCTTTGGTTTCAATTTCTGAACTAGGTTGCTGGCAAGCCACTAATACAAACAACGCACACGACAATAATAAAAATTTCATAGTCACCTTTCAATAGGAATGAAACAAGCTGACAACGACCGATTCAATGGTGCTGACAAGGTATTTTTGAGTATATCTAATACGGGTATAACACGCTCATCAACATGATCACCGTGTGAAGGCAGTTCCGAGGCATCCATTGGAACACGCAAGCCTAGGCCCAAGTGTAAATCTTTTAGGGTAAATTCGTGTAATGGCTTTTGAAACCACCAGTGATCGTGGTTGTCGCATTGCAATAGCTCGATTTTGGATAGCCCGTTCAAATACATTCGTAACATGGGCTCGGTAATATTTGGTTCCAGTTGCGACAAAGTTGCAAAGGACAAACGATTTTCTTGTTGTTCGGCGTCACTCAATCGCACTATTAATCGAAGTACCCAGTAGAAATTATTGCCTTTAGCGGCGCGAAATTCTTTTGGCCGATAGCGATACGAACTTAAGGTGGCAGTGACTGAGGCACTGAGCAAAATAACAACCCAAACTAAATACAGCCAGATTAAAGCAATGGGTAGCACTGCTAAGGCGCCATAAATTTGTTCATAAGATACGGATTGCAAATAAATGACGAATAGCCATTTCAATAATTCGAACAGCACCGTTGCTAAAAGCCCTCCAACAAAAGCGAAACGTAAAGGCACTGTACTGTGCGGAAT
>JAGNUI010000030.1 GCA_017987065.1 Arenimonas sp. | reverse complement strand
GCACAAGAATTGCTCGATGGCTTGGATACCTTGAGCGGCTGGCCCGATTCAGTGAAAACCATGCAACGCAATTGGATTGGTCGTAGTGAAGGCTTGGAAATTAGCTTTGCAGTTGAAAACGGCGAGCCATTGACGGTATTCACCACCCGCCCAGATACCTTAATGGGCGTCACTTATTTGGCGGTAGCGGCTGAACATCCCTTGGCGTTGCAAGCAGCAAAACATAATTCTGAGTTGCAATCGTTTATCGATACTTGCAAGCAAGGTGGTGTTTCTGAAGCAGAACTGGAAACCCAAGAAAAGAAAGGTATGTTCACCGGCGTATTTGCTACACATCCACTATCGGGGGAGCAAGTTCCGGTTTGGGTCGCCAACTTTGTGTTGATGGGTTATGGCACCGGCGCAGTGATGGCTGTGCCTGGCCATGATGAGCGCGATTTTGAATTCGCGCATAAATACGCATTGCCGATTAAACAAGTGATTGCCGTACCCAATGAAAATTTTGATGGTGCACATTGGCAAGATTGGTACGCTGATAAAAATGCTGCTGGCTTAACAGTGGTCAATTCCGGCGCGTTAGATGGTAAAAATTTCAAGCAGGCATTCGAGTTTCTAAAAACAGAATTAGTCAGCAAAGAGCAGGGCGCGCATCGGGTTAATTTCCGCCTACGCGATTGGGGCGTTTCACGTCAGCGTTATTGGGGTTGCCCAATCCCGATGATTTATTGCGCAGCCTGTGGTGCGGTGCCTGTGCCAGAAAATCAATTGCCGGTTTTATTGCCAGAAGATGTGGCGTTTTCGGGCACCGGTTCGCCGATTAAAACCAATCTCGATTGGCGCAAAACCACTTGCCCAAGCTGTGGTGGCGCAGCGGAGCGTGAAACCGATACCTTTGATACCTTTATGGAATCCAGTTGGTATTACGCCCGTTATACATCCCCTGGTGCACAGGATTTAGTGGATGAACGTGCTAATTATTGGTTGCCGGTCGATTACTACATTGGCGGCATTGAACACGCCATCATGCATTTGATGTATTTCCGTTTCTATCACAAGCTGATGCGCGATGCGGGCTTGGTGCAAAGCGATGAACCGGCTACTAATTTGTTATGCCAAGGCATGGTGATTGCCGATACGTTTTACCGATTAGAGACAGATGGCTCGAAGACTTGGTTTAACCCAGCCGATGTTGTGATAGAAAATGACGAGCGCGGCAAAATTAGCGGTGCTACTTTAATTTCTGATGGCAAGCCGGTTGAAATTGGCGGCACCGAGAAAATGTCGAAATCGAAAAACAACGGCGTTGATCCGCAAACCATGGTCGATAAATTCGGCGCTGATACTGTGCGCTTATTCTCCATGTTTGCATCGCCACCCGAGCAAAGTTTAGATTGGAGTGAAACTGGCGTTGAAGGCATGTATCGTTTTCTGCGCCGTTTCTGGGCGCAAGTCAGTAAACATGTTGAAGCCGGCGCTGTGCCTGCATTAAATGTGGATGCATTGAGCCCACCAGCAAAAATCTTACGTCGTCAGTTACACGAAACCATTCAGAAAGTAGCCGATGATTATGGTCGTCGTTTAACCTTTAATACCGCGATAGCGGCAGTAATGGAACTATTGAATAGCACCGCAAAGTTTGAAGTGAATTCCGAAAATGATCGCGCGTTATTGCAAGAAGCATTTGAGGCGGTGACGTTATTGATTAATCCGATTACGCCACATACTTCACATGCTTTGTGGCAATTGTTAGGTAAGCCAGAAACAACATTAGAAAGCTTGGCTTTCCCTGTACCGGATAAACAAGCATTGCAGCGTGATAGCGTGCAATTAGCCGTGCAAGTGAATGGTAAACTCCGTGCTACCATTGAAGTGGCAATAAATGCTAGCAAAGAAAGTGTTGAGGCCTTAGCCATAGGGGAGCCGAATGTGCGTAAATTCATCGATGGCTTAGACATTAAAAAAGTGATTGTGGTGCCAAATAAAATCGTCAATATTGTGGTGGCCGGCTAATGCGTTTAATTCTAATCTTTGCCTTGATGGTGTTAAGCGCTTGTGGTTTTAAACCGAGCAGTGTGGTTCCTATTGGCGAAGTTTCTTTGCCATTTACCGTGCTTGCACAAGATCCTTACAGTAGTCTGGCTGATAATATTGAGCGATCACTCACCGCTTCTGGTGCAAAACTTGCTCAAGCCGGTGAGCCTTCAAATTCGATTGTAATCAATAATGAAGTTTCAAAAACCAATCCGCTCGCTTTAAATCAGTTTGCGCAAGTTGTCGAATACGTGACGAGCTATCAAGTGACTTATTCATTAAGCAATGAACTCGGTGAAGTTTTAATTGATAAGCAGGTTGTCGAGTTTCGTCGTGAGTTTAATTACAATGAAAATGCATCGGAAGGTAGCCCAGCAGAGTTGGCACTTTTGAAGCGAGAAATGCAAGCAGACATGGTGCGTTCAATTATCCGTAGATCTGCTATCGTTCTTCAAAATCAGAAGCAATGAATGTAAGCAACGAACAATTTTTAAAAGCTTTAGCAAAATCGGCAATTAAACCGGTGTATCTGATTGCCGGACAAGAGCCTTTGTTAATCCAAGAATGTGCGGTTGCACTTCGAAGCAAACTAAAAACACAGGGCTTTAGCGAACGTATTGTGTTGGATGCTGATAGCAGTAGTTTTGAGTGGGATGAGCTTTATCATCACAGCAACGCCCTGAGTTTGTTCGCCTCGCAACGCATCATCGATTTGCGATTGCCAACTGGCAAGCCTGGCAAAGACGGTAGTCAAGCAATCATTGATTACTGCAAAAATCCACCAGCCGACACGGTGTTAATTATCAGCACTCTTGAATGGAGCAATAAGCACGGCGGCAAGTGGTCGGAAGCAATGAGTGCAATAGGCGATTTGGTCATTGCGTGGCTCATAAAACCTAATGAAATGGCTTATTGGTTACAAAACCGCTTAAGTGCAAAAGGTATTTCAGCATCTGATGAAGCCGTACAAATTCTACTCGCACGTGTGGAAGGCAATTTGTTAGCGGCTAATCAAGAAATCAATAAACTGGCTATGCAGGGAATCACAGGCAGTATTTCTGCTGAGCAAATGCAGCAATGGGTTGCCGATAGTAGCCGTTTTGATGTTTTTAAGCTGATTGATGCTTGTTATGCCAATGATGTGCCGCGCTTGAGTAAGATATTGCATGGTCTTAAATCCGAAGGCGAGGTGGTACCAGCTTTGTTGCCAATGATCGGTAAAGAACTGATGAACTTGGCCTATTATGCGAAGGTTAAAGAATCAAAACGCAGTGCCCAAACGCAAATGCAGGCTGACAAACATTGGCAAACTAAGCAGGCACAAATGTTACGAATGCTAGAATCTGCCAGCACAGCTCATTTTGAGGCGCTGATTAGCCAGCTGGCTGTAGTGGATAAAATGTCGAAAGGCCGAGCTATTGGCGATGCATGGGTCGCTTTTGAGCGTGTTTTATGCCAATGGGCTTTGCCAAAAACAAAACAGCGTTTAACGGCGTGAGATTGAAAGTATTCTATGGCGGGACATTTGATCCTATCCATTTAGGACATTTAGCTGTCGCGACTGCAGCGCAATCAACCTTACAATCTACGATTCATTTTCTGCCAAGTGCTGATCCGCCGCATCGTCCAATAACTTCAGCGTGTGCAGAAGATCGCGCCAATATGGTCGAGTTAGCCATTGTATCGAATCATCATTTTAGCTGTGACCGGCGCGAATTATTTCGTCACGGTAAGTCCTATAGCGTTGATACATTGCATGCCTTACGTGCTGAATTTGGGTCTCAAACACCATTGGTATGGCTTATTGGAATGGATTCATTTTTAGGTCTTCCCAGCTGGCATCGTTGGCGCGAATTATTTTCGCTTTGCCATTTTGTAGTGGCGCCACGCCCAGAACATCGTATTAAAGATATCGAACCAATATTGCAAGAAGCTATTGCCAATCGCTGGGTTGATTCAGTGCAAGATCTACAAACCAATCCAGCGGGCAGTCTGTTTCTACTTCCCATGGCGTTAAATGATGTGTCCGCCACAGTTATCCGTCAGAGTTTTCAACAAGGGCAACTAAAAAACCAATTTCTACCAGCTTCAGTAGCTGAATATATCAAAACCCATCAACTTTATGCTTCAGGGGTATAATATGCCTCTAAGCCCAACCTGAGGAACACTTCTTGACCCAAGCTCATATTATTAAAACAAAAATGCCTGACCCATTACCGGCTGCTGAAGACCTTTTAAAACAGGTGCATTTAGCGTTAGAAGAAATGAAAGCGAAAGACGCCGTAGAGATTGATGTGCGCGGTAAAACCAGTATCGCTGATTATTTAGTAGTTGCCTCAGGTACTTCATCCCGTCACGTTAAATCAGTTGCCGATGAAGTGGTGCGTTTCGCCAAGAAATGTGGCGTGATGCCTCTGGGTGTTGAAGGTGGCGATGAAGCCGAATGGGTTTTAGTCGATCTGGGCGATGTGATTGTGCATGTGATGTTGCCGCGTGTTCGCGAATATTATGCCATTGAGCGTTTGTGGACCGTTGGCGATCAACCGCCTGAGCAAGACGAAATTAATTAATGCATGAAAGCGCGTTTAATCGCCGTTGGTGAGCGCGCGCCTAGTTGGGTTGCTGAAGGGTTTGGTGAATACCAAAAACGCCTTTCGCACTGGCTTCCTTTCGAATTAGTAGAAATCACTCCTGGTATTCGTGGCAAAGGCCGCGATGCTGTTCGAGCGCAACTCGATGAAGGACAGCGTGTTTTGGCCGCTATCCCAAAAAACGCCTTTGTAGTTTTGCTCGAAGGCCGTGGAAAGAATTATTCTTCCGAACAATTGGCAGAGCGCCTTGAATTTTGGCGTCAACAAGGTCGAGATATTGCTTTTCTAATCGGCGGTCCAGAAGGGCATAGCCCGGAAGTGTTGTCTAAAGCCGATGAACAATGGTCGATTGGCGCATTAACCTTGCCACATATGTTGGTGCGTTTAGTGGTTGCCGAGCAAGTGTATCGAGCAGCTAGTTTGTTGGCTAATCATCCCTATCATCGTGCATAAAAAAACGGACCGTCGAAACGGCCCGTTTTATTTGCCAAAGATAGGCGATTAAGCGAGATCGTAACGATCGTTGTTCATGACTTTAGCAAACGCCGCCGCAAAGTCTTGCACAAACTTGCCCTGTGCATCGCTGGTTGCATACACTTCAGCCAATGAACGCAGTTGCGAATTTGAGCCGAACACTAAATCTGCAACCGTGCCTGTCCACTTAATGGCGCCAGTCTTACGGTCACGACCTTCCAACACATTGACGTCAGCGGCCGAACGTGCCCACTGAGTGCCCATATCAAGCAGGTTCACGAAGAAGTCATTGCTCAGTGTTTCCGGACGCGTAGTGAATACACCATGTTGCGCCTTGCCAACATTGGCATTCAACACGCGCAGTCCACCAATCAGCACGGTCATTTCGGGCGCGCTCAACTTCAGCAATTGTGCCTTATCAACCAGCAACTCAGCCTGTGCGCCTTCAAAGCCTTTCTTAACAAAGTTACGGAAGCCATCGGCATTTGGTTCCAGTGGCGCGAACGAATGCGCATCGGTGTGTTCTTGCGTAGCATCGGTGCGGCCTGGCGAAAATGGCACGGTCACATCGCTACCGGCTTTTTTGGCCGCAGCCTCAATGGCAGCACTACCACCCAGAACAATTAGATCGGCTAACGATACTTTCTTGCCACCTAGTGCAGATGTGTTGAATTCTTTTTGAATGGATTCAAGAACCGAAAGCACCTTGCTCAATTGCGCCGGTTGGTTAACTTCCCAATCTTTTTGTGGCGCTAGGCGAATACGTGCACCATTGGCACCGCCACGTTTGTCGCTGCCACGGAAGCTTGCTGCCGATGCCCAAGCGGTATTGACGAGTTCGGAAATGCTAAGGCCTGAAGCTTGGATTTTCACTTTGAGGGCTTCAATATCTTGATCATTGATCAGCGCATGATCAACTGCCGGAACTGGATCTTGCCAAATTAACACTTCGTTTGGTACCAATTTACCCAAATAACGGGCACGCGGGCCCATGTCGCGGTGCGTCAGTTTGAACCAAGCACGAGCAAAAGCATCGTGGAATTCCTGCGGATTCTGGTGGAAGTGGCGTGAAATCTTTTCGTAAGCTGGATCCACACGCAACGACAAATCGGCCGTGGTCATCATCGGCGGATGTTTCTTCGAAGGGTCATGCGCGTCTGGAATCATGTCTTCCGGTTTGCAGTTTTTAGGCGTCCATTGGTGCGCGCCGGCTGGGCTCTTGGAAAGCTCCCACTCGTAACCGAATAGGGTGTTGAAGTAACCCATGTCCCAAGTGGTTGGGTTCGGTTTCCATGCGCCTTCAATGCCGCTGGTGATGGCGTCCACGCCTTTGCCGGTACCAAAGGTGCTAATCCAACCAAAACCCTGTTGGGCAATGTCTGCGCCTTCTGGCTCAACACCCACCAAGGCAGCATCGCCGGCACCATGGGCTTTACCAAAGGTATGCCCACCGGCAACCAGTGCCACGGTTTCGTAATCGTTCATCGCCATGCGGGCGAAGGTTTCGCGCACATCACGGCCAGATGCGAGTGGATCAGGGTTGCCATCTGGGCCCTGCGGATTAACGTAAATTAAGCCCATCTGAACGGCTGCCAACGGGTTGGCTAAATCGCGTTCACCGGAATAACGGCTATTGGGTTTGTCGCTTGTGGCAAGCCATTCGGTTTCGGCGCCCCAGTTGATTTCGTCTTCAGGCTCATAGATATCAGCACGTCCACCACCGAAACCAAAGGTTTTGAAGCCCATGGAATCCATCGCCACATTGCCGGCCAACACAAATAAGTCGGCCCAGCTCAATTTACGGCCGTATTTTTGTTTTACAGGCCACAACAAGCGACGCGCTTTATCGAGGTTGCCGTTATCTGGCCAGCTATTGAGTGGTGCAAAACGTTGATTACCAGTTCCAGCGCCACCGCGACCATCGGCGATGCGATAGGTACCAGCAACGTGCCAGGTCATACGAACAAACAGGCCACCGTAATGGCCCCAATCGGCTGGCCACCAGTCTTTCGAGTCAGTCATCACTGCGGTGAGATCTTTCACCACTTCATCTAAATCGAGGGTCTTGAATTCTTCGGCGTAGTTGAAATCTTCACCCATTGGATTGGATTTCGAGGACTGACCGTGCAGAATCTTGAGATTTAGCTGATTCGGCCACCAATCTGCATTGGTTTGGGTTCCAGACGCCTTAACGTTACTGCCGGCACCGCCCGCAAATGGGCATTTTGATTCGGTTGACATGATAGCTCTCCTTAGGATGAAAAAACGTTACGTGTATTCATACTGCGCTGTAATTTACTATTTATCCAATCAATTATATAAATGATATTGATTGATAAAAACTATTGATATTTTAGGTGAATAATTATACGTCCCTTCGCACTACTGCATTACCGGCTTGCTGTTTGCAACGCCACAACCATGGCAGAAATGGGCAAAGGCATTTTTCCGAGTGTCACAAGACTGGCAATGATTAAACAATGAGATGCCACAATGGGTGCAGAAATTACGGTTTGGGTCTTTTAAATCAACATTGCGTTCGCAACTGGGGCAAATGCCTTTGCTTAAGCGGCTAAGCGCGAGCTCATAGCTTAAATCTTTGCGGCGGTCGGCATCGGGCAATTGTTCAACAAGCTTCTGTTTTTCTAGGTAAGTACGCATGCTTTTAATGGCATAGTGGCCAATGATTAGGGTAAGAATAATACCAACGCCATAGCGAACATAGCCACCGTAGCTAGGCAAGTAGGGCACGAGTTCAACGAAAAATGCAAACAGTGCAAAAAGAATAAAACCCCAAACAAAAGGCCAGTGACTGGATTGGCGTTTTTTCATAAACAACCATAAGGCTACTAGCAAGAGTGGCAAAGTCAACATTAAGCGATACAGAAAAATCTTTAAATCTATTTTCTGCTGTTCTGCCAACATACTGCGTGTGGCTTCAATATTCATGTCGTTAAGCGAGATGTTATTTTTATTGAGCGCCTGGCTAAATGCGAGGTTATTTTGCTCAAGTTGCTCAATCTTTTTCTGGAACAGGCGTTCTTGTTGCTTTAGGTCGTCGAGCTCTTTGGTGCGGGCAAGCAATTCCGTATCTTGACTGGCCAGCGAGGTCACTTGCCTTGTTGCAAGCCAATTATTAAATGTTTCTCGTGCCGCCTGGCTGCGTTGTGCGGCAGCATTATACAAAAGCCGTGTTTGATCAATCACATCGTTATTGCTCTGTGTTTGATCTTGTAATTGTTTGCTTTCAGCATCCAAGGCTTTTTTCTGGGCAAGATTGCTATAGAACTGTTCCAGTTGCAAGGGTTGCTCAACTTTGGGTAAGTCGTCAACAATTTGACTGCCTATGCCAATAAGAAAGAATGCAAAAACAATGGCAACCAACCATAAGGCACGTTGAAACCATTTCTCAGAAAAACGTAGTGCTTTGCTCATCTGGTATTCCTTTAGTTATTTCAGAATAGGTAGTTTGTTTGGCAAGCCATTTTCACAAAAATCTTTTGCACATAACCATTGTTGAATAAGTGGCTGGGGTTGTGTGAGTAAATGGAAAATAGTATTTTGCTCTAAATTACCACGCACCGCCTGTGAGCCTGGCCCGCGTGCCCAAATGCCAACATCATCGCCACCATGGGTTTCAGAGTTGCCAGGCACCATTGCTTCTTGCATAAAGTTCGGATGCTCGGTATCAACATCGGTTAAGTCTGGGCGACCTGTGGCAGGTTCAAAATAGCCGCCTGGGTTGTGTGGGAAATTCTTGGTGCCTGCAGGTTGCAGGCTGCTTTCGCCGGTGTAGCCTGGTCCATTGGCATACACTAAAGTGGTGAATGGCTTGCCAAGTAAATCTTTCACTAAACCGGGCGCGGCATCTTCAGTCGCTTTGCCAATCACTTTACCCAAAATTGGATTGCCGCGTTGTGGGTATCCCACAAAACTCATGGTGTGCGAATGATCAGCGGTGACTAAGATTAGCGTGTCAGCGTCACTAGTAAGGGTGTTGGCCATAGCAATCGCGTCTGAAAATGCCACGGTGTCGGTTAAAGCGCGGAAGGCGTTGCCGGAGTGATGCGCGTGGTCGATACGCCCACCTTCAACGACCAGGAAAAAACCCTTGTCGTTTTTTTGCAATAGTGTGATTGCAGATTTTGTCATTTCAGCAAGGCTTGGCTCATCTTCTTTGTCGGCAATACGATCATGTTCATAGCTCATGTGGTCGCCATTAAATAAACCGTAAAGTTTCTGGGTATTTTTAATATTCACGGCCGACAACTGGCTGCCTGAAAGCACAAAGGTGGCATTGGGCTGCTTTTTTTTCCATTCGGCAATTAGATTGCGACCATCTTTACGTGCCCCAGTAGTGCTAGGAAATTCTGGGTTTTTACCTTCGGGTAAGAATTTATTCAAGCCGCCACCTAACACCACATCCAAGCCATCACCAACCGAGTAATCAACCAATTGCTGAGCAATATCTTTGCAACCTTGGGCAATAGCCGATGCGGGCATATCAGCATCGCTTTCCCAGTTACGCTCTGAGGTATGCGCATAAGTTGCTGCCGGAGTGGCATGGGTAATTCGGGTTGTGGTCACTACACCGGTATCAAGACCCGCAAGTTCGGCAAGCGTAATGGCGCTGATTAATGGGTTTTTTAAACTAGTGGCGCAATCACCACGATTAGGGATTTGATTGACACTTAAAAAGCCCATCCGAGTTTTGGCGCCAGTGATCATTGCGGTCATGGTGCCGGCTGAATCGGGCGTTTGACTATCGGTGTTATACGTTTTGCTAAATGCGGTATAGGGAAATTTTTCGAAACTGAGCTGGTTTTCTTCACCCGTTTGTTTGCGTAATTGACCTTCGTAGATCCGAGCTGCGGCAACGGTTGTAAGGCTCATGCCATCGCCCACAAATAAGATAATATTTTTCGCTTTCTGCGAACTTGCGTTGAGTTGATGCGCACGCTCAGCACCTTGCTGATACCAGATTTGTGCTGATTCCTTTGTGGAAGGGCTACTTTGCGCAGCTAACTGCAAACTAATAAAGCAAAGTACAATAGCTGTAGGCTTTTTCATAAGGGGTCTTTAAAATGATAACACCAAGCATTTTAACCCCTTTCTGTTGCAATTATATGGCATTCAGATGATATATCTGGCTTCACAATCCCCCCGCCGACAGGAACTATTGACACAGTTGGGTGTCCAATTCGATGTTGTCGATGTCAGCGTGTTTGAGCAACGACAAAATCTTGAATTGCCTTTGGATTACGTGAGTCGAGTAGCGCGTGAAAAAGCTGGTTTAGGATTGTTGCAGTTGCAAGGTAACAGTCGAGCGATTGTATTGGGCGCAGATACCGATGTTGTGTTGCATGATATGGTTTTTGGCAAGCCAGATACCGATGAGCAAGCCATCCAAATGCTAAAACAATTATCCGGCACGACGCACGAAGTTATCACTGCTGTTTGGCTGGTTTCCGCAGAACGTGAAGCGCATCACGTTGTGGCTTCCAAAGTACGCTTTGCAACGCTTAGTCATCAAGATATTTTGAACTATGTTGCAACGGGGGAGTCTTTTGGTAAGGCTGGCGCTTATGCTATACAAGGTAAGGCTGCTGCATTTATCGAATCAATCGAAGGTAGTTATTCTGGAATTATGGGTTTGCCACTATATGAAACATTTCAGCTTTTACAAGAATTCCATGTGCCAGTGTGGGCCAAATAAATAATGTCTATGAATGAATATTTGCTGATTAATGTAACCCCTCGAGAAACACGTGTTGCAGTCGTTGGAAATGGTCTTCTGCAAGAATTGCAAATTGAGCGTAGTTCGAAGCGTGGCGTGTTCGGCAATATTTATAAAGGTCGCGTGCAGCGTGTGATGCCGGGTATGCAGGCTGCCTTCATTGATATTGGTTTAGAGCGTACGGCATTTTTACACGCGAATGATATTGCCCTAGCCAATTCGTCGCAATGTGATTCTGAGTCGGTAGCAACTGAAATAAAATCACAGTTGCCAATCACTTCCTTAGTGCACGAAGGTCAGGAAATTATTGTTCAAGTGATTAAAGACCCGATTGGCAGTAAAGGTGCGCGCCTGACCACTGAGATATCTATTCCATCGCGTTATTTGGTGCTATTACCCGATTCAAAATTTATTGGTATCTCCAGTCGAATTGAAGATGAGCAAGAACGCCAACGTTTAAAACTATTGTTGCAAGTTCATGCCGAACAATCCGGTTTTGGTTATATCGTACGTACCAATGCGGAAGGTATTGATGCTGAATACATTGAACAGGATGTGGCTTATTTGATGCGTGCCATGAGTGTTTTAAAACAGAGTCAGAAATCAGCCAAAATTGGTGATTGTATTTACGACGATTTGTCACTGCCAATGCGTGCTATCAGGGATATGCTGCATTCACAAGTGCTTAATGTGTTAATCGATTCGCGTGAGAGCTTTGAAAAAGTCCATCGTTTTGCCCTGCAATTAATGCCAGAGCTGGCTGGACGTATCCAACATTATGTTGAAGCAAGACCTTTATTCGATATGTACAACATTGAAGATGAAATTAGTCGTGCTTTAAATAAAGAGGTGGCGCTGAAATCAGGTGGCACTATCGTTTTTGATCAAACCGAAGCGATGACCACCGTGGATGTGAATACAGGTTCGTTTTTAGGCCAGAAAAATTTAGAGGAAACCGCCTATCGAACCAACCTAGAAGCAGCGCAAGCTGTGGCTCGTCAGTTACGCTTACGGAATTTGGGTGGCATCATTATCATTGATTTTATTGATATGCACGATGATGAACACAAGCGTCAAGTGTTGCGCACCTTGGAAAAAGGTTTGGCCAACGATCATGTTAAAACCACTGTCTATGATTTCTCACCCT
>JAGNUI010000029.1 GCA_017987065.1 Arenimonas sp. | reverse complement strand
GTCAAAGACGCGGAAGGCAACGAAAGCACCTTTGAAATGGTTGCAAAAGATAAAAAAGCGGCGAAAGAAATTATTCGTGACTTCAGGGGAAATCCGAAAATTTTAAAAATTAGAGAAGTGAAAAAATAAGTGCAAGTGAGCAATATTGCGTATTTTAGATTTTTGCTTACCAAATGGCGTGCCATAACACGCCCTTTGAATTCATGTAAGGCATGAATTAGCCAATCCGCTGTTTGCCTTGCATATAGCCACGAAGTAGTTCAGGTATTAAAAGTCATTTATTTCCGAGCACTCCAATAATCCGGTTTTCATCGCTGATGCGCTACAGCTAAAACTGTCAAATTAGCTGAATCAATTCGATAAACCACATTAAATGGAAAACGACGCATCACTATGCGTCTTGCTGTACTAATCCATTCGGCACCCAATTCGGGATTGACTGATATTAACTTTATCGTGCGCTCGAATTCGAAAACCAAAGCTAGTGACAATTCTTTACTCGCTTGTGTTTTATAAAATTTTGTAGCTGACTTCAAATCTAAAATAGCTGCAGGATGGACAATAACCCGCATTAAATAGCTGAGCGAATTTGAGTGAGCGTATCTTGCAATGAAATACCCACTACCGAACCATTGTCGAGGTCAGCGATACGCTTTTCAACTTCTACAGCCCAAGCAGCTTCGACTTCCTCGTCGGAATCCAAACTTGCAAGCAAATGCTCAACTAGCAAACTACGGTCAGCCGGTTGCAGTTTGAGGGCTTCTGCTTCAATGATTTCAAGTTGTGAGGACATAATTTTCTCCACTGAATTGCTGAAATTATTGCATAAATATGCAGTATGGTGTGATTCATTGGAGCTTGATAGTTTTTGAAATAAAAACAGCTTGTCTAAACAGGCCATTTGAATTCATGTAAGGCATGAATTAGCCAATCCGCTGTTTGCCTTGCATATAGCCACGAAGCACTTCTGGTACCGTTATGCTTCCATCGCTGTTCTGATAATTCTCCATCACCGCCACTAAGGCACGGCCAACCGCGACTCCAGAGCCGTTAAGGGTATGCACAAGCTCGGTTTTGCCGGTTTCTGGGTTGCGCCAGCGCGCTTGCATGCGACGCGCTTGGAAGCTCTCACAATTAGAAATGGAACTGATTTCGCGATAGGCATGTTGCCCCGGAAGCCAAACTTCCAAATCGTGGGTTTTGGTGGCTGAAAAGCCCATGTCGCCGGTGCAAAGCAATAGGCGGCGGTAGGCTAGACCGAGTTTTTCCAAAATGGCTTCGGCATGTAAAGTCATTTGTTCGTGCATCGCGTAACTTTCTTGCGGCTTGGCAATAGCTACTAATTCAACCTTTTCAAATTGATGCTGACGAATCATGCCGCGTACATCACGACCATAACTGCCCGCCTCGGCGCGGAAACACTGCGTATGCGCCGTCATTTTCAATGGCAATTGCGCCGCTTCAAGGATTTCATCACGGACCAAGTTAGTTAGTGTCACTTCCGAAGTTGGGATTAAATAGCGTTTGCTGTCGCCCACTTGCGTACTGAACAAATCCTCTTCAAATTTCGGCAGTTGGCCAGTACCGGTCATGCTTTCGGCATTCACAATTAGAGGCGTGTTATGTTCTAAATAGCCATGCTCATTGGTGTGCGTATCCAACATAAATTGCGCTAAGGCACGATGCAGCTGAGCCAATTCACCGCGCAATACGGTAAAGCGCGAACCAGATAATTTTACGCCAGCGCCGGCATCAAGCCACGCGTTTTTTTCGCCTAATGCCACGTGATCTTTAACTTCAAAATCAAACTGCGGAATGTTGCCAAACTTTTTCAGTTCAACATTTGCGTGCTCATCTTTACCTTGCGGAACGGATTCATGCGGGAAGTTTGGCACAATCGCCATCGCATCATTTATACGCAATACCAAAGCATCCAATGCTGTTTCCGATATTTTCAGTTCGTCGGCGTAGCCAGCTACTTCAGCCATTAACGCATCAACATCTTCACCCTTGGCTTTGGCTTGACCAATCGCTTTTGAACGCATATTGCGCAAGGACTGAAGCTCTTGAGTGCGCGATTGCAGTTGCTTTCGCGTTACTTCGAATTGTTGGAATTGATCGATATTAAGTGAATAACCACGCAATTCAAGTAATTTAGCTGCAGTTTCTTGAAGTTGTGCACGAAACAACTGTGGGTCTAACATAATAAAGTCCAATGTAATAAATAAAGCGCAGAGTTAATTATCACCGCGCCAGAGTGTATCAGCAAGAATTTTTATCGCCCAGAACGACCCAACCACCAAGCCATAGCAAAACCGGCTAATAACCAGCCAATACTTAGCATGGCTAAATTGGCTAAACTAAAATCTTGTGGGAAACGATACCAATTCCAATACGGCGCGCTCACCGTAAGCCAGGAAAAAACACCCAATCCAACACTCAGTAAAACGCGTTTCGAAAAAGACGATGCACCTAATGACAAAATCATTGCTGCGATTAAAGCAGCCAAAGTATTACTAATATATTCATGCAATAGGTTTTGGTTCATTTGTGTGCCATCACGGCCTTCTGGCTGATACACAATAAAAGCATTCGGCTGTGCCACTGCTTTCGCCTGATAGGCCAGCACAGCCTTTTCATCAGCCATTTGTGCATTGCTTAGCCCCGGCACCATGTATACGCCTTGCTTGGGCATATTGTCTTTTAAAACTTGAATCACAGCATCTTCATTGCTTGCTTGCCCGACGCCCATTTCGCCAAAAGGCAAGACCATATGCGCCACAGCGCCCCAAATGAAAATAACCAAACCGCCTAATAACCCAGCAATAATTACTCGCATAAAACTCCCCTATTTTTTGATGTTTTTTGACTGCTCTCTCAAGGCTCTAATACTGGCCAACTTTTCTTTAATTTTAATTTCTGCGCCCCGCTCCACAGGCTGATAATACACCTTTTCACCTAAGGCATCAGGGAACGCCGTTTGTGAGAAATCTATGCCCGTTTCCATGTTTGGATCGTATGAGTAATTTTTACCATAACCTAAGTTTTGCATTAGTTTTGTTGGCGCATTTCGAAAGTGCAATGGCACATCTAAACTTCCGAATTCATAAACATCGGCTTTGGCAGCTTTAAAGGCCATATATGCGGCATTTGATTTTGCCGTAGCCGACAAATACAACACACACTCCACCAATGCCAATTCACCTTCTGGCGCGCCTAAGCGCTCATACACATCCCACGCCTGCAGGGCTATGCCCATCGCTTTTGGATCAGCGAGCCCAATATCTTCAACCGCCATGCGCGTCATCCGCCTTGCCAAATATGCGGGATCACAACCACCATCTAGCATTCGCGTTAGCCAATACAAAGCTGCATCAGGATTGGAGTTGCGTACCGATTTATGCAGGGCAGAAATTTGATCATGATACTGATCACCACCTTTATCAAAGCGACGTGTACGATCGGCAAGCACTTGACTGAGAATTTGCTCGGTCAGTTCATAATTTGTTGTGCTTGCAACTTCAGCGCCAATTTCAAGTAAGGTTAAGGCACGGCGCACGTCGCCATCTGCAGCATTGGCAATATCATGCAATTGGGCATCCGATACGATTATATTTGTTTCAATGCCATGCTGTTTATCAGCCAACGCTGATTTCAAGGCGCTCACTATGTCGTTGGCATTCACGGTATCGAGGACATGCACTCGGCATCTGGAAAGCAAGGCTGAATTTAATTCAAAACTCGGGTTTTCTGTGGTGGCACCAACAAAAATAACACTGCCCTTTTCAATATATGGCAGGAATGCGTCTTGTTGAATTTTATTGAAACGATGCACTTCATCAACAAATAAAACCGTTTTTTCACCGTTCTGGAAAAACTGCTCGGCTTCCTGCAATACCTTACGAACGTCCGGCAAGCCGGTCAGAACCGCAGAGACTGAAATAAATCGGGCTTTGGCGTATTGCGCAATTAATAAAGCTAAAGTGGTTTTTCCGCAACCCGGCGGCCCCCACAAAATCATCGAATGAATATGCCCTGACTCAATCGCTTTACGGAACACAGAATCAGCAGCGAGTAATCGTTGTTGCCCAACCATTTGCGCAAAATTGCTTGGCCGCATTCTTTCGGCTAGCGGTTTCAAGGCATGGTTGGCATTAAACAACTCAGCCATGACACTTACTCAACAACATCGACGCCCTTAGGCACTTTAAACTGAAAGCGTACTTGGCTAATTGGCTTGTTTTTTTGCCACGCTCCGAAACTAAAATTTGATACTTGGCCAAGCGAATCAAATAAACGCATGCTCGACAAGCCATTGGCGTCAAAACCCAACCAAGCTTTATCAAATGGCGAGCTCTCAAGATTTTTTGGTATTAACTGCAACCAACTCAAGCCTTGTTTGTTGGCTAGCTCACTAATTTTATAATTGCGATCAATCAATTCCGGCTTGGTTAAGGCGCTTAGCGGATTATCTTGGTTGAGTGCATCTTGTTTTTTAACAGTAACTTGCTGCAAATCGGGATCATAAATCCATATTTTTTTGCCGTCGGCAACAATCAATTGCGGATTTGGCTTGGTATATTCCCACCGAAATTTATCCGGGCTTTGTAGCTGCAACAGCCCTTGCGCCGATTGTACTTTTTCACCATTTGGCCCGGTGACGGTTTGTTGAAAAGTAACTTGCGCGGTGTTCATGTTTTTTGAAAACTGTTGCAACTGCTGACGTGCGGTTTGAGCTGTGGCATCAAAGCAACAAACGAATAATAATAGACTAAAAAAAACTCGCATGCTTAATCTCTTGGCGGTGGTGGTGCTAAGACCGTTCGATCGCCATTATGTTCCGGCCGAGAGACAATACCGGCGGCTTCCATCGCTTCCACTAAGCGCGCTGCTCGGTTGTAACCAATTTTTAATCGGCGTTGCACACCTGAAATGGATGCTCGACGGGATTCAGTGACGATTTTTATCGCTTCATCATAAAGCGGATCAGATTCATCACTGCCGGCATTGCTAGACTCTGGCAAGCCATTGGCACCTACCACCACACCCTCGCCCATACTTTGAATTTCTTCCAGTACGCCGGAGATATAGTCAGCGCCAGTGCTGTGCTGTTTCAAGTGTTCAACAACGCGATGCACTTCTTCATCGCTAACGAAAGCGCCATGAATGCGTTCAGGCATTGAGGTTCCCGGCGGCATATACAACATATCGCCATGACCTAACAATGCTTCTGCACCGGATTGATCGAGGATGGTTCGGGAATCAATTTTGCTAGAAACCTGAAAGGCGACGCGAGTTGGAATATTGGCTTTAATTAAACCCGTTATCACATCAACAGAAGGCCTTTGCGTGGCAAGAATCAAGTGGATACCTGCGGCCCGTGCTTTTTGTGCCAAGCGAGCAATTAATTCCTCCACTTTTTTACCGACAATCATCATCATATCGGCAAATTCATCGATAATGACCACGATATAAGGCAACTGTTCAACCGGGCGCGCTTCAATTCCTAGATCTGGATTGGGTTTAAACAAGGGGTCCATGATGGGTTGCCCGGCATCTATGGCGTCTTGAATTTTGCGATTAAAACCTGCCAAATTTCTCACACCAAGCGCGCTCATCAATTTATAACGGCGCTCCATTTCAGCAACACACCAACGCAAACCGTTAGCCGCTTCGCGCATATCGGTGACCACCGGCGCCAATAAATGTGGAATGCCTTGATACACAGACAGTTCCAACATTTTTGGGTCAATCATCAGCATACGAACGTCTTTGGCACTGGCTTTATACAGCAAGCTCAACACCATGGCGTTAACCGCAACAGACTTACCGGAACCGGTGGTACCCGCTACTAATAAATGTGGCATGCGTGCCAAATCAGCAACAATAGGTCGGCCACCAATATCTTTACCCAGGGCAATCGTTAAGGGACTATTCGATTTATCGTATTCCTTGGAACGCAACAGCTCAGAAAGATAAATCATTTCACGATGGGTATTGGGAATTTCCAATCCAACCACGGATTTGCCAGGAATAACATCAACCACTCGAACGGATTTAACCGACAACCCGCGTGCGATGTCTTTGTCTAAAGATGATATTTGGCTACCTTTCACGCCAGGCGCTGGTTCCATTTCAAAACGGGTAATCACAGGCCCTGGATAGGCACCAACCACTTGCACATCAATACGGAAATCTTTTAGTTTGAACTCAATTTGGCGCGATAACGTTTCTAATGTTTCTTCCGAATAACCTTTGGCTTGTGGCTTAGGATCATCTAATAACGACAAAGGCGGTATTTCGGCAAGGCCGCCGGCGTTAAATAAGGGGATTTGTTGCTCGCGCTCAGCCCGCTCACTTTTCTCCACAATGGGTGATGCTGGCGCTTCAATTTTTATGGGTTCACGCTTAGCACGTTTTTCGGTGTCTACTTTTCTAATTTCTTCGCGCTCATTGCGCATGGCACGCATACGGTTCCACTCGGTAGCTTCCTCTGTTTTGGAGCTAAATTTTGCAATGATTAACAAGACTCCAGCGCCAATCCAATCCATCACTGCAAACCATGACAAGCCAGTAGCTAAAGTGATTGAAAGCAAAAATATCGACAGAAGAAATAAATTACTGCCTAAACCACCAAACATGGTACCCATGCTTTTACCAACCAATGCGCCAACAACACCGCCAGATTGAGCCGGTAAATCGGGCGCTGAGCCACCAATTAAATGGCATAAACCGGTTGCACTAAAAATAAAACCAACAATACCTAACATCCGAAGTGCTGGTCCGAAATCGACGTGTCCATCACCGTCTGAGTCCATGCCAAACAGCGCGATATAAGCAATGCCTGCTAAAACAAAAGCAATACTGTAAGCCACGTAGCCAAATAACCAAAAACTAATGTCAGCAATGTACGCACCAACGATACCGCCAATATTATGAATCGTGCCATCTAAGCTACCAGTACGCGACCAACCTGGATCGTCTGGCGAATAAAAAATCATGCTGGCTAATAAGTACAGCAAGATAGGCGCAATCGCGACGAGAGCCAATTCCTTTCTAAGTTTTTGTCGTTGTTGGTCAGCAACGCCTGCTGATTTTATGCTTGTTTTTGCCACAAAGGATTAACCTGTAAATAATTATCACTAGTTTATACTGCAAAATCACTCATTTGCTCACTATTGCTAAAATTTTACTTGAAACATTCGCTTAACCATACTTGATAAAAACCCCTATTAGCCTCAAGATATTATGCTATTCAATACGGCTTAATTTCATGTCAAATAGTAAACATTGCCAACTACTGATTCTAGGTTCAGGCCCAGCCGGCTATACTGCCGCCGTGTATGCGGCTCGTGCCAATCTAAAGCCCGTATTAATCACCGGCTTGCAACAAGGTGGTCAATTAATGACCACCACCGAGGTTGATAACTGGCCAGGCGATGCGCATGGTTTGATGGGGCCAGATTTAATGACCCGCATGCTGAACCATGCTGAGCGCTTTGAGACGGAAGTTATATTCGATCAAATACATAGCGCCGATTTATCGCAAAGACCGTTTCGTTTAAAAGGTGATTCTGGCGAATACAGTTGTGATGCCTTGATTATTACCACAGGCGCTAGCGCCAAATACCTAGGGATCGAATCCGAGAAAAAATTCATGGGCAAAGGCGTTTCAGCTTGCGCCACTTGTGATGGTTTTTTCTTCAGAGATCAAGATGTCGCTGTGATTGGCGGTGGCAACACCGCTGTTGAAGAAGCCTTGTATTTGTCGAATATTGCTCGCAAAGTGTACCTAGTGCACCGCCGAGATAAATTGCGCTCAGAGAAAATTCTGCAAGACAAATTATTTGCCAAAGTACAAGCAGGCAAAGTTGAAATTATTTGGAATCATGGCGTTGAGGAAGTGCTGGGCGATGAGATGGGCGTCAATGGCATGCGTATTAAAGATGTCAACTCTGGCCAAACTCAAGATATTGCAGTGCAAGGCTTTTTCGTGGCCATTGGGCATACGCCGAATACGGCCTTGTTTGAAGGTCAATTAACCATGCGTAATGGCTATCTCAGCATCAAATCTGGTCTTGAAGGCGGCTCAACCAGCACGTCTGTACCCGGTGTCTTTGCTGCTGGCGATGTGGCTGATCAAGTTTATCGTCAAGCGATTACTTCGGCAGGATTTGGCTGTATGGCCGCGCTTGACGCTGAGAAATTCCTCGATAAAGAGCATTAATCTGGAACAGGCATACCCGATTACGTTTCCCAATGTGGCTCAAGCCTTACTTGAGCCCAACGGTCTGCTAGCCAGCGGTGGCGAACTTAGCCCAGAATGGTTGCTCAGTGCCTATCAACAAGGCATTTTCCCATGGTACAACCCCGGCGAACCCATACTATGGTGGAGTCCTGATCCTCGTTACGGATTCAAAACGGGCACTGCACATTTAAGCAAGAGTCGTATCAGGCAACTACGCAAAAATAATTGGACGATTCGGGCTGATCTTGCTTTTGGCCAAGTTATTAAACAATGTGCAACGATTTCACGAAAAGGCCAACATGGCACATGGATAAGCGAGGCAATGATTGAAGCCTATCAAGACCTTTTTGATTTGGGCTATGCGCACAGCATTGAAGTTTATGAGCATGAGCAATTAGTGGGTGGTTTATACGGCTTAGCGATTGGCCAACAATTTTTTGCCGAAAGCATGTTCAGCGTAAAGAGTCAGGCCTCAGCATTTGCTGTTTACGCATTAAGTGAAATATTAGCGTTCTGGAACTGGCCTTGGATGGACACCCAGCTCGAAAACCCACATTTAAACTTACTAGGTGGCATGCCCATATCACGTGTAGATTATTTGCAAATTTTGCAAAATCAGCTCTGCAAAGCACCCAAAAAAGGCTCTTGGAGTTCATTTTTCCCAAATCTTAGCCTTGATCAGCTGTTGCAAATGAATGCCAATACAGACGGGCTTTGCACTTCTGAGCTAAACCTGTCAAAATAACGCCTTATTTTAACTAAGTATTTACTTTTGCATGTCTAAAGACGATTCACTAGAATTTGATGGCACCGTTTTAGAAACGCTGCCCAATACCATGTTTCGCGTTAAACTAGAAAATGGGCATGTAGTTACTGCGCATATTTCTGGCAGAATGCGTAAAAACTATATCCGCATTCTAACCGGCGATAAAGTCAAAGTTGAAATGACGCCCTACGATTTAACCAAAGGGCGTATTACTTACCGAGCAAAGTAATCAAGGCTCAACGGAAGCAGGCAACAGTCTTTCTGCTTCAGCTAAGCATTGCACGTGTAGTTGGCCATTTTCTACTGATACCGTGGCACGTCCACCATTAGCTAGACAACCAAATAGCAACTCATCGGCTAATTGACGCTTGATTTTATCTTGGATTAATCGTGCCATTGGTCTTGCTCCCATTTGCAAATCAAAGCCATTTTCTGCCAACCATTCACGGGCCTCTGGTGTGATGGTAAGCACCACATGTTTGTCATGCAACAAGGCTTCTAGCTCGATTAGGAACTTATCAACCACTCGCAGAATATGTTCAATGCCCAAGGCCTGAAATTGTATGATGGCATCTAAGCGATTTCTAAACTCTGGGGTGAACAATTTACGCAAAATTTCCATGGCATCGGTGGTGTGATTTTGTTCGATAAAACCCATGGTACGCCTTGCCGCAATTTGTGCGCCGGCATTGGTGGTGAGTACGATAACCACATTTTTGAAATTAGCCTCGCGACCATTGGTGTCGGTGAGAACGCCGCGATCCATGATCTGTAGCAAAATGTTGTACACATCAGGATGCGCCTTTTCAACTTCATCAAGAAGCAAAACGCAATGCGGAGTTTTGACAATCTTTTCAGTAAGCAGGCCGCCTTGATCAAAACCGACATAGCCCGGAGGCGCGCCCACTAAACGACTCACCGAATGCGCTTCCATATATTCAGACATATCAAAACGCACCAACTCAACGCCCAGCTGCATGGCGAGCTGTTTGGTCACTTCCGTTTTGCCAACACCGGTTGGCCCTGCAAATAGAAAGCTTCCAATTGGCTTGTCAGGATGCCCTAAACCAGATCGTGCCAACTTGATGGCGGAAACTAAGGTATCAATAGCAGGATCTTGACCGAATATCAGCATTTTTAAATTGCGATCTAAATTCTTCAGCACATCTTTGTCGTTGGCACTCACTTGCTTGGTGGGTATTCGTGCCATTTTCGAGATGATAATCTCAATTTCTTCCAAATCAATCACAGATTTTCGGCTATGTTCGGGCATTAATCGTTGTCGTGCTCCGGCCTCATCAATCACATCGATAGCTTTATCTGGCAGTAAGCGATCATTAATATGCTTAACCGAAAGATCAACCGCCGCTTGAATTGCTTCCGAATTGTATTTGACCTCGTGATGGGCTTCATATCTGGATTTCAAGCCATTTAAGATAGCTACGGCTTCAATCATGCTTGGCTCAGTGATATCTATTTTCTGGAAGCGCCGTGCCAGTGCACGATCTTTTTCGAAAACACTGCGGTATTCTTGAAAGGTAGTTGATCCGATGCAACGCAATTCGCCATTTTGCAAGACTGGCTTAATAAGGTTTGAAGCATCCATAGTGCCGCCTGACGCACTACCTGCACCTATAATCGTATGAATTTCATCAATAAATAAAATAGCACCCGGTTCTTTTTTTAATTGCGCTAAAACCGCTTTTAGTCGCTTCTCAAAATCTCCACGGTATTTGGTGCCGGCCACTAAGGCGCCAAGATCTAGCGCCCAAATTACCGCAGTTTTTAAGACTTCAGGCACCTTGCCTTCAACAATTCGCCAAGCCAAACCTTCAGCCAACGCGGTTTTACCAACGCCTGGATCGCCAACATATAAAGGGTTGTTCTTGCGACGACGACACAAGATTTGTATCGTCCGTTCAACTTCATCATCACGGCCGATTAGCGGATCAATTTTGCCTTCTAAGGCTTGTTCATTCAGATTTGATGCAAACTCGACCAATGCATTAGCTTTAACTTCTTCTGGATTGTCAGTCGTCTTACTTTCGTCAACCTGTTCAGTTGAGGTATCAGTACTTCGCGCCACGCCATGCGATAAATAGTTCACCACGTCAAGCCGAGTAATATCTTGTTTTTGCATTAAATACACGGAGTGCGAGTCTTTTTCGCTAAAAATAGCCACTAAGACATTGGCACCATTTACTTCTTTTTTACCCGATGATTGCACATGGTAAACCGCACGTTGCAAGACGCGCTGAAAGCCTAAAGTGGGTTGCGTATCGCGACTGTCTTGTTCAGGCAAAATGGATACGTTGTCATTAATAGCCTGAAGCAAGCCCTGCCCCAACAAATCGATATTGGCACCGCAAGATTTAAGCACGTTATAGGCCGAGGCATTGTCTAGTAGAGCCATTAAAAGATGATCAACCGTCATGAATTCATGCCGTGCTTCCCTAGCCTGCTTGTAGCATTGACCAATGGATACTTCGAGTTCTTTACTGAACATATTTGTCTCCTAAATGCGGTGTAGCGTTATAAAGGTTCCATGACACATAACAACGGGTGATTATTTTCATGAGAGAAGCGATTGACTTGATTCACTTTCGACTCAGCCACTTCTCTTGAATATACACCGCAAATGCCTCGTCCGCGTGTATGAATTTGCAACATGACTTGCGTGGCTTTTTCTTGATTCATCGAAAAAAATTCTTGTAATACAAAGACCACGAAATCCATTGGTGTGAAATCGTCGTTCAACAATTGCACTTGGAATTTACCTGGCGGAATAGCTTCCACCCGCTCCGCTTCCAAAAGCGTGCTGCCTTGTTGATTGTGTTTTGGATTTTGTGATTCAGTCATAGCTTATAAATAGGGCATTCATTAGCAAAATACAAGTGCTATAAATCAGCGATAATATAACGCTTGATAAACAGGGATTTACCCCCATAAGTTACTTATGAGCTTTAAAACTGGAAAATTTTGGCAACCTGACGTTACCGTAGCCACTGTTGTGGTGCGTGATGGTGAGTTATTGATGGTTGAAGAGCATGTTGCCGGCGTTGCGGTGTTCAACCAGCCTGCAGGTCACCTTGAGCCAGA
>JAGNUI010000156.1 GCA_017987065.1 Arenimonas sp. | reverse complement strand
CCCAGCGAAAAGTGCGAACGCTACGGTCGTGGTTATGGTGGTACCATGCCAGCGGATAACGACTTCGCCAAAATCTGGCGATAAAAACTGCCAAGCCAATGCGCCAAGCGTCGCCATGATTAGCCACCACAGAAAACTGCGATATAAACTCACTTTCCTGTTCCTTGTAGTGTCGCATTGAGTACTGCCAAGCTTGAGCCCGCCAATGGCGCTGATCGATTCAAAGGAATATTGGCAACCAACAGTAAGCGTTTACGCTGCTCTTTTAATGCGGGCGTGTCGGCATACAAGCGAACAAGCCATTGATTGATACGTATGATACTGGCTTTAAAATCGGCACTATTACGAACTTGTATTGCCAAACGGGCATTGGTTATTTCTAATTCAAGCGCGGTTTTTGCGGCACTTCTCTCGCTTGGTGAAATTAGCGTTTGCTGGCCAGAAGGTTGAATGCGGATCATCGCATTAAGTAGCCTGGTCATGCCGTATTCTGAAGTCTTGGTATTTATTCCTTGCCCGCTTAACGACACTAATTGTGGCAATAATGCTTCCAGTGCATCCAATTCACCTTTGGCTTTGGCGCTTGGGTCGGCGGGCATGTCGCGAAATGCGGTGAGCTCTTGCGCTAAAGTTTGGCGTAAATTGACCCATTGCGGATCTTTTAAATGATCAATTGAAAGCCTAGCTAACTCCGTTGCTTTGATGGTTCCAGCTAAATCGTTTGATAATTGCCAACGTTCATTGGCAATGCTTAACAGTAAAATTGATTCATTAATATGCAAGGTATCTTGGGCGCTGTGCTCAATTTGACTGAGATTATGAATACTTTCTTCGATTAATCCCGCGCGTTCGGACACACCTAATACTTCATCACGCAATAAATTTGTGCGGTTAGCCGCATCCGATAGTTTTTGTTGCATGGCACTTCGTTCGCGTTTTAATTGCGCAACATTTTCTTCGGCAATCAATAAGCGTTGGTCAACACTTTCAATACTTAAATCAGTTGAAATAATATTCTGCTTTTCCCAAGGCATAGGAGAATCGGTAAAACGTACATAAAACCAAACACCAATGGCAAAAATGAGGAAAAGCCCAATCATGAAAGAGCCAAATGATGTTTTATTTTTCGGCGGGGATGTTGGTGATTGAATCTCGCTCATCCATGGCTCCTGTTATTTGGCGGGCAATACGGTTTTGGCAAGTGTGCTGATTTGATCCTGCGCTAAGGTACTGGCGGAGCAAAGCACGCGGCTCAATCCTAATGTATGCAAGTATTCTACCAAACGTGTGCTACTTGCAATGCAAATTGTCGTTTTTATTATCGCCTTTCTTGGTTCGCTCAGTTGTAGCCAAAATTGTTCGAAAGCACTTTTACTGCTCACCAAAATGGCGGTTTGGGGGCCAAATTGATCGATTCGGGCCAGTTGCTTTACATTAAGTTTGAGTGCTTGCCGCTTATAAACAAAGGCAATGTTGATTCGAGCACCTCGTTGTACTAAAGTTTGTTCCAATAACCCACGGCCATTTGGTGCGGTAATGATGCCTATAGAAACACCATGAATGGACTGTAATGCACTCATTTTTAGAAGACCGTCAGCATTTTGAGGTTCTGCAATCTCTACAGAGCTGGCTCCGGCGGCATAAAGACAATCGGCCGTTTGCTGCCCAATGGCCAACCAATGGCCGGACAGCGCTGCTGAGTGTTGAGCAAAACGAACAGCCGATGGCGAACTGATGATGCGTATTTCGGAGGCTAAAACTTTAGTTAATTCAGATCTGTTTTGTACTGCAACTAGTTTAAATATAGAAAAGGCACACAAGTGGGCTTGCCAGTTCGCCACTGCAAGACGAGCTGCCGTATGCTGTCCTTGAGGCCTCAAAGAAACAATAGTCCAATCTAAAATTTGTTGTTTAGCCATAATTAAGCATCATGTACTGGATTGTGTGGCAGAATCAAGTGTAACCAAATGATTGGGACAGAGACCATGCTTAAGAAATATTTTCTACTATTCATATGGGTCTTGGCATATCCAAGCTATAGCACTGCTTCGAGTGCCTCAAAAGCACAAAAAAAGATTGATGCTAATTTAGTGTCTTATCAATTAGCAGTGCGTTGGAATGATTTTGAAGCAGCACTGAGCTCATTAGATCCAGAAATTCCGCAAGAGGAAGACTTCTCAGAGAAGGTTGAGGCGTACTATAAAGACTATCAAATTGTTTCTTACAACCTTAAATCTGTTGCTTGGCCGAGCGATACAATCTATCAACAACGCGTTGAGATTGGCTATGTTGAGCTTAATACACAGATAGTCCAAAAAATTGTCGACAAACAAACCTGGCGCTACGATGAAGTTGCCAAACGTTGGTGGTTAACCACTGGCTTGCCAAAGTTAGATTAACTGGCTAAATCGGTCTCAAAACGCGATAATAGCTCTCTTTATCCAGTGGAAACGGTATGTCTCTTGCGGCATTAATGCAATTTGCTAATCAGAACCCCATGTTATCGGGCATTTTTGTGGTTTTAACAGTAGCGATTATTTACACAGAAATCGCACGCTTATTTGTAGGCTTTAAAACCATTTCATCTGCTCAACTAACTGATTTAATTAATAAAGAATCTGCGCTTTTGATAGACGTGAGTGGCCAGGCGGATTTTGATAAAGGTCATATTTTGGGAGCCAAGCACGTTGCGATGAGTCAATTTGATCCCGAAAATAAGCTTTTAGCCAAAGCTAAGGAAATGCCCGTTGCCATTGTGTGTCGCGATGGTCAGCAGTCAGCAAAAGCGGCAAAACGTTTGCATAAAGCAGGTTTTACACGTGTTTACTGGTTAAATGACGGTATAAACACTTGGATTCAAGCTGATTTGCCTTTGAGCAAAGCGCGTTGACTTGATTTTTTTGGCGTAGTCCCCATAACTTATTTACACAATTTAAATTAGAATTTCGAAATTATCTAGGAGAGTTACATGTCTGCAAATTTAACCGAAAACGCCCCACAAGATGCGGCGTTGGCTTCAGCAAGTTTTAATGTTCAAAAGATTTACCTGAAAGATGTCTCTTTTGAAGCGCCAAATACGCCAATGGTTTTCAGTGAACAAGGCCAACCTGAGCTCAATATGGGCTTAAATCAAAAAGTGGCCAAATTGGCCGATGGTGTTTTTGAGGTTGTATTGGGTGTCACTTTAACCTGCAAAATCGAAGATAGAACGATTTATTTAGTTGAAGTTGCTCAGGCCGGTATTTTTGGTTTAACAGGCTTTGATGAGCAGAATCTGGATGCCATGTTAGGTATTCATTGCCCGAATGTTTTATTCCCTTATGCTCGCCAAACGGTTTCCGAATTAATTAGCAATGGCGGTTTCCCTCCGTTCTATTTGCAACCGATGAACTTCGAAGGGGTTTATGCGGAAGGCTTGCGCCGTCGTGCCGAACAACTTACCGGCGGCAGCGAAAGTAGTACCGTAGTAGCAGAGAGTGGCAACGCCTAATTGGCGGGGCGATGCAAGCTCCAAATAAAGTTGCAGTGCTTGGTGCGGGCTCATGGGGCACCGCGCTCGCTTCGCTATTAGCGCGAAATGGCTTTGCAACCACTATTTGGGGCCGTGATGTTGCTCAGATTGAAAATATCAATACGCATCATGAAAATACCCGGTATTTGCCGGGTATTACATTGCCTGAAAATTTAAAGGCAAGCACAAACTTAATTGCAACGGTTAGTGACGCTGATTTTATCTTAGTGGTAA
>JAGNUI010000155.1 GCA_017987065.1 Arenimonas sp. | reverse complement strand
GATTACAAAGATTTGAACAACTTACGCCAGTATGTTTCTGAAAATGGCAAAATTGTTCCAAGTCGCATCACCGGTACCAAAGCCAAATATCAGCGTATGTTGCAAGCCGCCATTAAGCGTGCTCGTTTCTTGGCCTTGATCCCATACACAGACAACCACGACGTTTGATTTCAAACGTTGTACGGACAGCATTAGTTGCGGGTAGTCTTGCCCGCTAACGTATATTGGAGTAGTTATGAAAGTTATTTTGTTGCAAAAAGTTACCAATTTAGGTGGTCTAGGCGATCAAGTTGATGTTAAGCCTGGTTATGGCCGTAATTTCTTGATTCCTTATGGCAAAGCTGTGCCAGCCACTGCTGATAATGTGGCTGCCTTTGAAGCCAAACGCGCTGAATATGAAGCGAAAGCGGATGCGGTTTTGGCTGCAGCTAGCAAGCGTAAAGAAGAGTTTGAAGGCGCTTCAGTCACCATCATGGCCAATGCATCGGCAGAAGGTAAGTTGTTCGGTTCAGTGGGTGCCCGTGATATCGCGGAAGCCTTTACTAAAGCCGGTCACAAGCTTGAAAAGTCCGAAGTGGTTATGGGTGAAGGCTCGATTCGCCGCATTGGTGAATTCGAAGTTGTAGTGCATTTCCATGCCGACGTCGAATCAAAAGTTAAAGTGCTTGTGGTTCCAGAAGCGGCTTAATTTTTTATAAAGATGAGAAAACCGCCTTCGGGCGGTTTTTTTTTGAAATTTATACGCTTATCCACAGACTTATGCGCAACGCTTTTTGGTAGAACACGGTAGCATAGTACAAGTAATATAGTCACCCATTGAGTCATTATGTCCGCACGCCCAGAAAGCACTCGTAGCAATCGAAAAGTCGATGAATTGAAAGTTCCGCCGCAGTCCATCGAGGCTGAGCAGGCGGTATTGGGCGGTTTGATGCTGTCGCCGGAGTCAATTAACCATCTTGGTGATACCTTAGCCGACAGTGATTTCTATCTACAAGCACATCGGGTGATTTATAAAGCCATTATTGAACTGGCCGGCAAAAATCAACCGTATGATGCCATTACTATTGGTGAGTGGTTGCAAGCCAATAATTTGTCTGCGCAAATTGGCGGCACCGAATTTCTAATTGATCTGGTCAGTCAAACGCCTTCGGCGGCCAATATAAAAGCGTGGGCGGAAATTGTTCGTGAAAAATCCATTTTGCGCCAAATGATTGAAGCTGGCACGGTCATTATCAATAATGGTTTCACGCCAGATGGCCGAGAAATTAAAGAACTTTTAGCAGAGGCTGAGCAATCGGTATTCAAAATTGCCGAACAGGGTGCTCGCGCTAAAAAATCCTTTGTTGCCATTAAAGATGCAGCCAAAGAAGCCTACGATCAAATCGTAAAACGATATGAAAACCAAGGCAGTTTGTCAGGCTTGCCATCGGGTTTCCGTGAACTCGATGAGATGACCTCAGGCCTGCAAAAACAAGACCTAATTATTCTGGCCGCTCGCCCTGCAATGGGAAAGTGTCTGAGCGCCGATGCCGAAATCGTTTTATCAAATGGCTCGATTGCCACCATTGAACAAATTTGTAAGAGTCGTAATGGTACCGTTGCGACGCTGTCAGATAGTTTTCAACTATCCAAGGCAAACCCTTCCGACTTCGTTGATGATGGCATTAAACCAACCTTTGAGGTTACTACACGGTTGGGCAGGCGCGTGGAGTCTACGGCACCACATCCTTTCCTCACAATTGATGGCTGGAAGCCTTTACTGGAACTCAAGGAAGGCGATTTCATTGCAGTACCTAGGACTCTGCCGGTGTTCGGCGACCAATCAATGCGCGCATGTGAAATCAAACTGCTCGCTTATCTGATTGGTGATGGCGGCTTAACTGGTAGCATGCCAAAATTTACCAGTTCAAATGCTGAAATTACAGCTGATTTCCTATCTGCAATCAATGATTTTGGCGGATTAATTGCCAATCCATCGGAGCAACGCGAATCTTTCACGCCTTCATGGCGGGTGGCGGCCAATGATCAGTCTATATCAGAGCAGCGGGTGATGTTCTCGACAGCTTTGGGGAGTCATATTAACGCTATTGGGTCCACCGCTAGACGATTGGCAATTGATCTGCAAGTCAGCCCGTCGACCGTATCCAACTGGGTTCATGGTAAAACCTTGCCCAACTTTTCAGTCCAGCGTCAGCTTTGCAACGTGCTTCAAGTTGAGCCTGCTACGCTTGGTTTGTTGTCGGATTATCCAGCCCGCAGAAACTCCCCCAATCCTTTGACATTATGGCTTATAGATTTGGGATTGATGGGTCATGGCTCGCATCAGAAGTTCGTTCCTGAAGCCATTTTCCGTTTGCCAAAGATTCAACTTGCACTCTTTCTCAATCGATTGTTTGCCACCGATGGCTGGGCCAGTACTTGGTCTTCAGGACAGGTGCAAATAGGCTATTCCAGCGTTTCGGAACGTCTAGCCAGGCAAGTACAGCATTTGCTACTTCGTTTTGGAATCGTTGCGAAGCTAAGGCAGCGTTGGATAAAATACCGTGATTCAAGGCGTGTCTCTTGGCAATTAGACATAACCGATGCCGATGCCATGCGGCAATTCATCGATGAAATCGGTATCCATGGCAAGCAGCCGGCCATCGATTCGGTTTCCAATGCGCTGGAAAAGCGAAACCCGCATACTAATGTAGATCATATACCGGTGCAAATATGGAAGCGCATCGAGAAATCAAAAGGCTCGCTGTCGTGGGCTGAACTGGCCAGGAAGTCCGGTTTTAATGATTCTAATAGTCATGTTGGACGTCGTGCGGTATCCCGTAGCCGTCTGTATCGAATCGCTGAGGTGCTACAGGACGCTGAACTTACAGCGCTGGCATCAAGTGATGTGGTTTGGGACCGGATTGAATCCATTGTCGCTACTGGTGAGAAACAGGTTTACGATCTGACCATACCTGATACCCATAATTTCATAGCTAACGATATCTGTGTTCACAACACCACGCTCGCTCTCAATATCGCCGAATTTGCTGCGCTTAAAACCAAAAAAGCTGTGGCGGTGTATTCCATGGAAATGTCAGCTGGGCAGTTAGCACAACGTTTGTTGTCGTCGATTGGCCGAATCAATGCCAATAATTTGCGATCTGGAACACTTGAAGATGAAGATTGGTCGCGCTTAACGATGTCCATCAAAATGCTGACCGAATCAAAAATATTTATCGATGATACGCCAGCATTATCACCGCAAGAATTAGCCTTTCGCGCTAGGCGCTTGAAGCGTGAGCACGATTTAGGTTTGATTGTGGTCGATTATTTGCAATTAATGCAGGTGCCGGGCAGTAAAGAAAATCGTGCCACTGAAATTTCTGAAATATCACGCTCTTTGAAAGCCTTAGCCAAAGAATTAGATATCCCCATTATCGCGCTGTCACAGCTCAACCGTGGTTTGGAAAGCCGTACGGATAAGCGCCCGATTATGTCGGATCTTCGTGAGTCGGGCGGTATTGAGCAAGATGCCGACATTATTCTGTTTATTTATCGCGATGAGTATTACAACAAAGAAAATTCACCGGATAAAGGCTTGGCTGAAATTATCATCAGTAAACATCGTAATGGTTCGACTGGTTCCTTTAAATTAAAATTTTTTGGCGAATACACCCGCTTCGATAATTTAGCGCACGACCAAACTGGACGATTTGAATAAATATGGCAAGGGCCACCACCGCTGCAATTCACCTAGATGCGCTACGTCATAATTTGTCGCT
>JAGNUI010000154.1 GCA_017987065.1 Arenimonas sp. | reverse complement strand
TTGTTCTTATCGGTGGTGTAGAAATGACCGGTACCAGCCGAAGAGATCATACGAATTTTATCGCGTTTAGATGACATGTGATGAGCTCCTTAAATTTTTTCGCCACGGGCGCGCAGTTCAGCAAGCACGGAATCAATACCGCGTTTGTCGATGGTGCGTAGGCCATGAGCAGAAACTTTTAATTTGATCCAACGGTCTTCAGTAGGAACCCAGAAACGGCGTTCGTGAATGTTGGCGTGAAAATGACGGCGGGTTTTGTTATTGGCGTGCGAAACGTTGTTACCGCTTAGCATTGCCTTGCCGGAAACTTGGCAAATACGACTCATGGTATACCTCGTAGAGTTTTAAGGGTCACCCATAGCCTGGGTGAGTTCGGCCTTGCAATTGCTTGCACACAATAAGGGGGCGCTCGATGACGGCGTGTGTATTGTGTTCCACACAGCCAAGCTAGGCTTCAAGCAAGCCGTATATTATGCCCGAAAAGTCTATTTTACGCAAACGCTGTGTTGTATGGGGTTTGTTGCGCACCGTTAACGTGTTGATTTTATTGCATTGTAGGGGCGGGTTCCAAACCCACCCAATATGCCCGAAATATAGAAATGGACGGGTTTAGAACCCGTCCCTACGTCAATGCGAATTGCGATCGCGATGCCAACCACGGTGTTTGATGTCCAGAGTTAGGCTATACAGCGCGGTAAATGCGGGGAATAGGTTTTGCAAGACGCCCACGGAATCTTGTTTTGCGGAAAACAGAAAATAGCTTAAGGTCATTAAACTGCCAACTACGCTCATATACCAAAAGACACGTGGGATGACGGGTTTTCCAGCACGTTTTGAAGCCACAAATTGAATGACCCAACGGCCACCGAACATTAGTGCGCCGGTGTAGCCAATCAATTTCCAAGGGGTTACATGCAGACCCGTCCAAAACAGCCATTCAATAGGCAGATTCATCATAGTTTTTGTAGGTCTGTTATTTTGCTGCGCTTAATCAGCCAGCTAACTCCGCGCAAATCTGAGATGCCAACCCAGGCGCGGCCAAGGTTATTGTATTTTGAAACCCCGGAGCTGCGTTCACGATGATTGACCGGCACGCTAATGGATTGAAAGCCAGCACGCTTAACCAAAGCGGGTAAGTAGCGATGCATGTGATCAAAATACGGCAAATCCAAAAATACCGCGCGTTCGAATAGTTTGATGCCACAACCGGTATCCGGCGTTTCATCTTTTAAAAGGCTTGAACGAATGGCGTTAGCAATTTTTGAGGCCCAACGTTTTGAGCCGGTGTCTTTGCGTTCAACGCGCCATCCAGCAAATAATTTAACATCAGCATTAGCGCTATCACGGGCAGCAATTAATTTAGGAATGTCGGCCGGATCGTTCTGCCCGTCACCGTCCAAAGTGGCAATCCATTCGCCTTGCGCAAGTTTGACGCCGTTGCGTATGGCTGTGCTTTGACCGCTTTGTTTAGTGTGCCCGAATGCTCGTAATTCAGCAGTGACCAGTTGTAATTGTTTCAATACTTCGCGCGATGTATCTTTTGAACAATCATCAATATAAATAATTTCAAAAGGAATTAAACCGCGCAAGGCAGCGACTATTTCGTGGACTAGCGGTGCAATATTTTCTGCTTCGTTGAAAACCGGAACAACAACCGAAAGTTGCAGTTTAACGGTGTTATCTAAAGTCATCGTGCACCCTCATGAGCTCAAAGCCTATGCCTATTGTAACGTATGCAGACTAGCGACGAAGTTTTTCCAAAATACCATCGAGTGTATCTAAGCCATGGTAGTGAATAACCAGTTTGCCACTGCCTTTCTTACCATGATTGACCTGCACTTTGGCACCCAAATATTCGCCAATTTCACGTTCAAGCGTCTCAATATCGGCATTGCTTTGAGCAGGAACAGGGGTTTTTGTAATGGGTTTATTTTTACCCGCTTGCTGTGCTCGGCGCTCCACTTCACGTACCGAGAGTTCTTCTGAAGCAGCTGTTTGCGCTAACGGTATTGATAAATTTGCCGGCAGAGTGAGCAATGCGCGAGCGTGTCCCATTTCTAATTGCCCAGCTTCAACTAATTTACGGATGGCTTCAGGCAGTTCAAGTAATCGTAAAAGGTTGGATACGGCCGCGCGAGAACGGCCAACAGCTTCAGCGGCTTGCTGGTGGGTTAAATCAAACTCATCGATTAACCGATGCAATGAGCTTGCTTCTTCCAACGGATTGAGATCTTCCCGTTGGATATTTTCAATCAATGCCATGGCAATAACGGCACGGTCATCCACTTCGCGGACCACCACTGGCACATCGCGCAACTCAGCAATTTGTGCGGCTCGCCAACGGCGTTCACCAGCAATAATTTCAAATTGCCCTGAACTTAACGGCCTTACAACGATTGGTTGAATAATTCCTTGCGAGCGGATGGAATTGGCTAGTTCTGAGAGCGTGTCGTGCTTCATGTCGCGGCGTGGCTGATACTTGCCTGGCTGCAGTTTGGTTATGGCAAGTTGTACTAATCCTTCTTTATTTAAATCAGCTGGGGCGCTTGCGGCAATCATGGAATCGCCGAGCAACGCATTAAGCCCACGACCTAAACCGGATTTTTTAGTAGCCATTAATTAGTCTCCTTGGCTTTGTTTTTTACGCGCCGAAGTATTTCTGATGCCAATCCAAGATAGGCAATCGCGCCGCGGGAATTTTTATCGTACTTAATAATGCTTTGGCCGTGGCTAGGCGCTTCAGCTAAACGAACATTGCGCGGAATCAAGGTGTTAAACACAGTGTCTCCGAAATGCTCCGTTAATTCGTTGCTAACGGCATTGGCAAGGTTATTGCGCACGTCGTACATGGTGCGAATAATGCCATCGATTTCTAGATTTGGATTGAGTTTTTGCTTTAAGGCATTGATGGTGTTAATCAACGAACTTAAACCTTCCAAAGCAAAGTATTCACATTGCATTGGAACAATAAGCCCATCTGCGGCGGAAAGCGCATTTAAGGTTAGTAAGGATAATGACGGCGGGCAATCAATAATAATGAAGTCGTAGTTGTTGCGAACCGGCTCTAATGCGTCTTTTAGCCTGCTTTCACGTTTTTCCATATCCATTAATTGAATTTCTACAGCAGTTAAATCAATATTGCCAGGAATTAAGTCGTAATGTTCTTCGGTATGAATGAGGGTCTGCTGAAAAGTTGATTCGCCGAGTAGTAGCTCGGTAATTGAATGCTCAAGCTCACGCTTATTGACACCAGATGCCATCGTGGCATTGCCCTGTGGATCTAAGTCAACCAATAAGACTTTTTTTGGCGCTGCAGCTAATGCGGCAGCAATGTTGACGGCGGACGTGGTTTTACCTACGCCACCTTTTTGGTTAGCAATCGCTATGATACGGCTCATTAAACATCCAATGACAAAACTTTCCCCAAGCTCTCCATTATGCCTAAAGGCGCAATAATTTGCGGAACATTCGTGATGTTTTTTTTCAAACGGCTAATTTTCGGCCAATTATGACCAGTTGCCGTTCAGCTTGAAGTCCAGGGACATGCAAAGTGTGACAGGCGTTCACTTGCCAATGATCAGGCAGTTCCGCAATCTCGTCATTCACATTGGGCCCTTTCATGGCTAAAAGCACACCTTGGGCACTTAATAAATGCCCACCAACGGCTAAAATGCCAGCCAATCGGTCCATCGCACGTGCGGTTATAGCCTGATAATGCCCAGCTTGATCAACCGACTCGGCGCGCGATTCGATAACAACAACATTACTTAACGC
>JAGNUI010000153.1 GCA_017987065.1 Arenimonas sp. | reverse complement strand
CCCACCGCCGGCCTTGACCCAATCAGTGCCGCTGCCTTTGACCAACTTATCCTCACTATACAAAAAGCATTGCATTTAACGGTGTTCTTAATTACCCACGACCTCGATACCTTGTACACTATTTGCGATCGCGTTGCAGTGATTGCTGACCGCAAGGTCTTGATTAATGCACCGATTGATGAAGTTGCCGCCTTTGATCATCCATGGATTCGCGAGTACTTCCATGGTCCACGCGGGCGTGCCGCGCAAGCTGCTCAGGAGAAACTGTAATGGAAACACGTGCTAATTATATTTTGATAGGACTGTTTACTCTAATCGTTGCAGCCTTGTTGATTGGTTTTGGTCTTTGGGCAGCCAAGTTTGCCACGGAAAGCTCTTGGAAAGAATACGATGTGGTCTTTTCTGAAGCAGTCACGGGTCTGGGCATTGGCGGTACGGTGCAATATAACGGCATCACCGTGGGTGAAGTTCGCAAGCTTCAAATTGATCCTGAAAATCCGAATAAAGTTTTAGTTCGTATACGAATCAAAGCCACAACTCCGATTAAAGTTGATACTCAAGCTAAATTAGCTTTTGTCGGATTAACCGGCATTACACAAATTCAGCTGAAAACGTTTAGTGCAAAAAGTATTGATTTAAAACCAAGCGAAGCAAACCCCATTCCGCGAATCATCGCCAAAGAATCCGCTTTATCTAAGCTGTTCAATTCGAGTGATGACATCTCCACAACCGCAACCAATGTGATGCTTCGCCTCAATCAAGCTTTTAGCGATGAAAACATTAACAATCTGAGTAAAACATTAGATAACCTTGAAAAGATTTCTGCTTCAATTTCCAGTGAACGAGAAGATCTGCAACTTATTATTCGCGATACGCGCACAGCAATAGCCAAATTAGATAGCACACTAAAAAGCGCTGACAGCATCGCTTTGAAACTGGACCAAGGCGTTGTTAATGATTTGCCAGAGCTGATTGTAAAGCTGAATAAAACTCTGACAGAGTATGAAAAATTAGGTAGGAACGCCAACACCCTAATCGAATCCAATAACGATGCGTTGAATAATTTTTCACAACAAGGTTTAGCACAAGTGGGGCCCGCCATTGCCGAACTGCGAACGCTCTTAAGGCAATTACGTAATGTTGCTGCTGAACTTGAGCAACGGCCCAATGCCTTAATAACAGGCAAAAGCGAGACTGAGGAATTCAAGCCATGATGAAACTTAAGCGAATGACGAAAACACTGTTGGCACTTTTCTTGCTAAGTATTTTATCCGCGTGCATCACCTTAATTGACGAACCACCTGTTATTACCACCTATGCCTTACAAGCCGATGCTGAGCCATTAGCTACTTGGCCTAGCGTGCCATGGTCGTTAACTATTGTTCGGCCTAACAGCAATAATTTCTTGGACAGCAATCGAATTTCTGTTCGCCCTGAGCCAAATATACTGCAAGTGTATCAAGGCGCCAATTGGCTCGATGCACTGCCAGATATGGTGCAATTAAATCTTGTTGAATCGTTCGAAAACTCGGGCAAAATCAAATCCATCTCTCGGCAAAATAGCGGCGTGCCCGCCGAAGTAGCCTTATTGTTGGACATTAGAAAATTTGAATCCGCTTATGCAACAGGGGAAAAAATCCCTACTGCGCAAATTCAAATTCATGCCAAAGTATTGGAATACCCTAGCAATCGAGTTATTGCTAGTAAAACCTTTAATAGTGAAATAGCGCCTGCCAGTAAAGAAATTCCTGATTTGATCATAGCTTTTGAACAAGGGCTGAAATCAATCAATCAAGAAATTGTAGGCTGGACCTTAGCTAATGGACACCCGAAAACCAAATAATGCAGGGGCGGGTTCTAAACCCGTCCAACATTAAATCCTGAAATTGAACGGGCCTGGAGCCTGTGCCTACAGAATTTTTCGGAAGGTTAAATTAATACGTGCGCCGATCGGTTTAGCAGTTCTTGGCAACGCATGCTGATACCGCTGCTGGCTATTTCCTTTCATGAGCAGCAAGCTGCCATGTGCTAGTTGCAATGTCATTGAGCGTGCATTTTTAGTTTTTTCACGCAATAAAAATCGCCGTTCAGCACCAAGACTTACCGACGCAATCACTGGCTGTTGGCCAAGCTCCGGCTCGTCATCGCTGTGCCAACCCATGGCATCTTGACCATTGCGATAATAATTCAGCAAAACGCTATTGAACGAGCTTCCAGCAACCGTTTCAAGTTGATGCTTCAACGCGAAAATACTTTCTAACCAAGGTTCTGGCAAAAATGTGGTGTTCGAGTAGCGATAGACCGCGCTGGCATCGCCCATCCAGCAACTTAAACGCGGTGTGACTACGTTTTTCCCAAACAAGCGTATTTCAGCTTGCTGCCACGGCACCCGTATGATTAACTCAGCAAGAAGTCTATCTGCCTGTTCTTGCGGTAGAAATTGTTGCGCATAGTGCAAGCCACCATCTCCAATCGGCAAATCTTGCAATACATTGTCGTTTAAGTAGGAAAACATCGAATACATTATTGCCGAAAGCGGGCTAAACCGCGACAATGTAAGGGCGAATGATTATTCGCCCCTTTCTTTGAGGTACTGCATGTCTGAACGCGATGTAATGGAATACGATGTATTGGCTGTGGGTGCTGGCCCGGCTGGGCTGGCGTTTGCGCTGCGACTAAAACAACTGAACCCAAACATTAGTGTTTGCGTCATCGAAAAAGCCTCTAGCATCGGCGCACATTCGTTGTCGGGCGCGGTGATTGAAACTGCGGCGTTAGACGAATTACTACCCAACTGGCGTGATAATCCGCCGCCCATTTGCGTGCCTGCTGGCAAAGATGAATTCTGGTTTCTCAGCAAAACCGGTGGCTTTAAAGCACCCATTAATCCGCCACAAATGAATAACCACGGCAACAGCATTGTGTCTTTAGGCGCACTGTGTGCGTGGTTAGCACCGCAATGCGAAGCGGCTGGGGTAGAAATTTATCCGGGCTTTGCCGCCTCAGATATTCTTTACGATGAAAGTGGCGCAGTTTGCGGTGTCAGCATTGGCGACATGGGCGTGGCCAAAGACGGCTCACACAAAGCCACCTACGCGCAGGGTATCGACATCAAAGCCAAAACCACGGTGCTGGCCGAAGGCGCGCGTGGGCATTTAAGTAAACAACTCATCACCAAATTTAAATTGGATGCCAACTGCGATCCGCAAAGTTATTCGATTGGCATCAAAGAATTGTGGCAAGTGCGTGAGGGCGCTTGCGAGCCCGGCAAGATTGTGCACTCCATGGGCTGGCCAGCCGATTCGCACACTTACGGCGGTAGCTTTTTATACCACTTAGATAAAAATCGTATTGCGCTGGGTTATGTATCTGGCTTAGATTACAGCGACCCGAATTATCAGCCGTATGAAGCCTTTCAGCAATGGAAAAATCATCCGTCGGTTAAATCGCTGCTCGAAGGTGGCACGATACTTTCAGCCGGTGCGCGCGCCATTGTCACTGGCGGCTTCCAAAGCTTGCCGAATGTTGAAATGCCAGGTGCGTTATTGATTGGCTGTTCGGCAGGCCTGGTGAATGTGCCAAAAATTAAAGGTGTACACCAAGCGATTCGCTCCGGCATGTTGGCCGCAGAACACCTTGCCACCAATAATGATTCAACCGGTTGGGATGCCAAGCTGCGCGCCTCCGTGGTGGTTGCTGAATTGAAGAAAGTCCGCAACTTCAAACCGGCGTTCAAAAAAGGTCGTTTGTTTGGCCTCATCAATGCCGGCTGGGAAACCATCACCGGCGGCTTCTCGCCATGGACGCT
>JAGNUI010000028.1 GCA_017987065.1 Arenimonas sp. | reverse complement strand
GAAGCCAAGATAAATACGACTATTTTGTTCAAATTCAATCTCATTGTTTAATTGAAACACTGTAAATTAGTGAAATCAAGCAACATTATACCGCCTTAAAAGCACGTTTAACCTGCATTTAGCTTCGCGTTTAGCTTTGCGTGCTATCCAGATTGGCAATCCAGTTCAAGGCTTGGGCATTTTGAGCTTGAATATTCAAATTGCGGCCTTGCTCGTTAAAACTGAAAGTCACAGTCAGATCTGCGCGTGGAATATAACCAAGACCTTTTTCAGGCCACTCAATCAACCAAACTCTGGTTTTTTTTTCATACTCGTCAAGGCCCAAATAGGCCACTTCTTCTGGGTCAGCTAAGCGATACAAATCCATATGCAGCGCTTCTAAGCCATCTGCCAGACGGTAAGCTTCCAATAAAGTATAGGTTGGACTCTTGACTGAGCCTACAAATCCCAATGCATGAATAAACGCTCTTGCAAAAGTAGATTTTCCAGCACCCAAATCGCCGCGCAAATAGATCACAACACCCAAAGGGCAACCTAAAGCCAGTTTATCGGCGAGTTGCTCGGTATCAAAAGCCTGTGGGCAAGAAAATTGCATAGCACCTAGTCAATGTAAATGGCGTAAAGCATTTTATACTGTGCAGATGGATAAGGTCACCTTACTAGCAATAATTCGCGACAAAAGCCGTTCATTAGGGTTTTCTGAACTGGGTATTGCTAGCAATGAGCTCAGTAAAGACCAAGCACACCTTAATGATTGGCTTGCGCAAGGTATGCATGGCCAAATGAATTATATGGCGCAGCACGGATTGATGCGCAGCCAGCCCGAATTACTGCAACCTGGCACCGTTTCAGTTATATCCGTTCGCATGAACTACGCAGCTGATGACCAACAAGCTTGGCAAACATTACAGCAGTCGGATAAAGCCTATGTTGCAAGGTATGCGCTAGGCCGTGATTATCATAAACTGATGCGCCAACGCTTGAAACAATTAGCGCAGTTTATCGAAGCAGAAATTGGTCCTTTCGGCTACCGGGTCTTAGTTGATTCAGCACCTTCGTTGGAGCGCGCCTTAGCTCGTAATGCCGAATTAGGCTGGATTGGCAAACACACGTGTTTAATTGATAAAAATACCGGCTCATGGTTTTTTTTGGGTGAAATTTATACCGATCTTGCGTTGCCTAGCACGTCTAATCAAGAACAAGGCTATTGCGGCACCTGCACACGCTGTATTGATATTTGCCCGACCCAGGCGATTATTGCGCCCTATCGCTTAGATGCCCGCCGATGTATCAGCTATTTAACCATTGAACATCAGGGATCAATTCCTGAACAGTACCGCAAACCCATCGGCAATCGAATTTTTGGTTGCGATGATTGTCAATTAGTTTGTCCTTGGAATAAATTCGCCAAGCGCCATGACGAACCAGATTTTAAAGCCCGCAATCAATTAGATACTGCCAGTTTGTTGGATTTATTTGCTTGGACTGAGCAAGAGTTTCTTGAGCGAACAGAGGGCTCGGCAATTCGTCGAACCGGTTATATTAATTGGCTGCGAAATATTGCCATTGCGATTGGCAACGACCAAGCGAATCCAGAAAATATTTCGGCTTTGCAGGAAAAAACACATCACCCAGATGAAATCGTTCGCGAGCACGCACAATGGGGCTTGCTGCAGTTGCAAGCCAGCTTACTTAAATAAGTATTTTTTGCAGCAATTGCTGAGTGACTGGGTCAAGATTCTCAACATCGGTGGCACTGCGATCAACATAGGGCATTAAGGTGTTGGCTATTTGTTTACCTAATTCAACACCCCATTGATCAAACGCATTGATGCCCCAAATCATTGATTGAACAAATACACTGTGTTCGTATAAAGCCATCAACATACCTAAAGAATATGGCGTTAATTCATCCAACAAAATCACCGTAGAAGGTCGATTTCCTGGATATTGTTTCTGTGGATTATCACTACCTTGTCCATTAGCCAATGATTGTGCTTGTGCCAACAAATTCGCCAAAATGAAATGATGGTTCTGCTCTTGGCAATGACCTGATGCAATGACACCAATAAAATCAATCGGAACGATGCCGATGCCTTGCTGAAGATATTGAAAAAAACTGTGCTGACTCGGATTACCACTAGCCCCCATTAAAACGGGACTGGTTGCATGTTGGCAGGCTTCATCGTTCATGCCAACCGATTTACCAAGACTTTCCATGATGACTTGTTGCAAATGATTAGGCAGCATTTCCAAACGTTCATCATAGGGAATAATCGCCTGATTACTGTAGCCCATGGCATTACGATTCCAAACTGAGGTTATTGCTTGCCATGCAACAACATTGTTTGCCATTGGCGTGTTGAGGAAGTGCTCATCCATGGCGGCTGCGCCTGCTAAGAATTCTCTGAAACAGGGCATGCCAATGCCTAAAATAGTGGCAAATGAGACCGCTGACCAAACTGAAAACCGACCACCTACCCAATCCCAAATAGGTAAAACATGATCCGACAAAATATCAAAAGCTGTTGCTTTATCATGGCTGGCTGTTATTGCATAAACTCTTGCTGGGTCATTAATCCATGCTTTTAATGCAGCGCCATTAATTAGTGTTTCTTGGGTATTAAAACTTTTACTAACCAATAACACAGCCGTTTTTTCTGGGTCGAGTTGCGCCATAAAACGATCCAGATACATGCCATCTGCGGAACTTAAAAAGTGTATGTTGAAATCATTGCTTGCAAAATCAGCTAACGCATTTAGCACTAAACGCGGGCCTAAATCTGAGCCACCAATACCAACACTGATGATGTCGGTGACGCCCGATGCCTTCAATGTTTTGATCACGGATTCCAACTGATTTAATGCGACATAGGCCTGTTGATGAGCATTTTGAGCTTCGCTTGCGTTGGACAAATTACTTCGCAGCGCGGTATGTAAAACCGGGCGATCTTCACTGCTGTTGATTTTATCGCCAGCAAACATCGCTTGCATCTGTGCTTGAATCCCAGATTGATTTAATCGCTGTAATAAATCAGTAATTGCAAGACCATCATAATGCTGACGGGAAAAATTGAAATAAATAGGTCCTACTTGCATGCTGAATTGCTCAGCACGTCCAAGCTCTGTGTTCACTAAGTGTTGTATCGTTTGTGATTTACAGCGTTGCCCGTGTTGATCTAAAGCATGCCAGTCTTGTTCATTCCACATAATCAAAAACGCCCCTATTCAATCTCAAATTCTAAATTATCAATTAAGCGCGTTCTGCCAAGCCGTGCTGCAATCAGCGCAACGCGGCCTTTCAGTCTGGATCGTGATGCTTTGCCTAAATCGGCAGAAAGTACGTCAACATAATCTACTTCAAAACCCGATTGCTCTAGCACTTCAACGGCATCTTGTTCTACTTGCTCCAAAGGCAAACCTGCCTTATAGGCTTCGCGAATACTGCAAAGCGTTGCATATATTTTTGGTGCAATTAGTCTTTCGCTTTCGCTTAAATATTGGTTACGCGAACTCATGGCTAGGCCGGACGGCTCACGCAAGGTTGGTGCCGAAATAATTTCAACCGGAAAGCTCATTTCTCGTGTCATATAGCGAATGACTTGCAGTTGTTGATAGTCTTTTCTGCCGAACACGGCGCAATGGGGTTGCACCATATTAAACAAGCGCCCCACCACAATAGCCACACCGTTAAAATGCCCTGGACGATGAGCGCCACATAAAATGTCGGTAATGCTGGGCACATGCATTTGAACACAACCTTTACTGCCAAACGGATACATTTCTTCAACACTTGGCAGGAAAATAGCGTCGCAACCTTTTTCCAACAAACCATCAATATCATGTTGTTCGGTTCGAGGGTAGCGTGCATAATCTTCGTTGGGACCAAATTGTGTGGGGTTTACAAAAATACTGGCAACCACTTTATCACTGTGTTTTTTGGCTAACTCAACCAGTGCAAAATGCCCGGCATGCAAATTGCCCATGGTGGGTACAAAGCCAATTCGTAGTCCTTGAAGTTTCCAAGTTTGAATTTGTTCACGCAGTTCGGCAACAGTTCTAAATGTACTCATCAGGCGTAACCATGCTCAGCGCTTGGAAATGCACCAGATTTTACTTCCATAACATATTGTTCAAACGCGGCATCAATGGAGCCGGCGCTGGCAAGAAAATCCTTCACAAATCGTGGCCGACGATGCCCCGAATTAATGCCGAGCGCATCGTAGCAAACCAGTATTTGCCCATCACAATCTGGGCCAGCACCAATGCCAATGGTTGGAATCGTTAGGGCTTCGCTGATTGTTTTAGCCAATGCCGATGGCATGCATTCTAAAACCAACAACTGTGCTCCGGCTTGCTCAACTTGCCTAGCTTGCTCCAGTATCAAGCTTGCTGTTTGATCATCGCGTCCTTGAACTTTAAACCCGCCTAATCGTAGAACCGATTGCGGGGTTAGGCCTAAATGCGCGCAAACAGGAATTTCTCGTTCGGTTAAATAAGCGATTGAATCCAGCACAAAACCGGCACCTTCCATTTTCACCATGCCAGCCATGCCTTCGGTTAACAAAGCACTAGCGGCATCAAGCGCACGCTCAGGAGTTGCGTAGCTTTGAAAGGGCATATCGGCTATGAGTAAAGCCGATTGCAGACCTGCTGCAACACAACGACTGTGATACACCATGTCGGACAACCGCACAGAAACTGTATTACTAGCGCCTTGAATCACCATGCCCAAGGAATCTCCTACTAAAATAGCATCGATACCGGCATGATCCATTGACCGTGCAAAACTGGCATCATAAGCCGTTAATGTCGCAATCCGCTGTTTTTTCTGTTTCATCTGTTGCAGTTGCGGGACGGTCATTTTGCCACGTTGAATTGGCGTGTTAGGACTGGTATACATAAGCGTGCCTTTAATCAATTTTTTTAATCGTCTGATCTGATACTGCACTAAGCAGTTCAGATACAGTACCAAATTCAGCAATAAATAGTTTCGGGTCTAACTCAAATAATGGCAATAGCACAAAAGCACGCTCTGTTAGTCTTGGATGGGGAGTGATGAGTTGCGGCGTGTTTACTTGATAATTGCCATACAGCAAAATATCGCAATCTAATGTGCGCGGTCCCCAACGCACTTCTTGAGCACGGTTTCTACCAAAGCGGCGTTCTAATTCGAGCAAAGCATCTAATAAAGCCTGCGGCTCAAGTGCTGTGTGAATTTCAAGCACAGCATTGGTGAATGCAGCTTGCTCAATTCCGCCCCAGGCTGGCGATAAATAAAAACTAGAAACGGCAACAATTTCTGTTTCGTCAAAATTAGCAATTTCTTGAATGGCTTGCTTAAGAACCAGCAACGTCTCGCCCTGATTACCACCCAGCCCAATAAACACACGCTCCATTATTCAGCTGGCGACGTTGGTTTGGGTTTACTGCGCCGTCTTACCCGCTTCGGTGGCAAGCTTGCCGAATCAGTGTTGTCTTGGCCACTATTTTTTTTAGCAGGTATCATTTGCACCAATTGTTCAGGAGATGCAAGCTGCGCTTGACGCCAAAATGCCAGTTCTTCCTCTAGTTCAGGCGCTCCAAATGCACGCAGTTCTAGAAAATCAAAAGCAGCGCGAAAGCGTGGGTGTGCAAGCATGCGAAACACGCGTTTACGTTGCCGCTGATTAAACCGTGTTTGCAACTGCCATATTTCATGCATCGCGATTGAAAATCGTCTTGGTAAAGCGATTTGTTCAATTTGTCGAAGGGTCACTCGATCAGAAGCACGCTGTTGCGCGACACTCAATTCACAACCGGAAAGTTGCAAAATAGCCAATTCACGGCAATAGGCTGGCCATAACAAACAGGCAAATAAGAACCCTGGCGCTACTGATTTTTCAGATTTAATTCTAGAGTCGGTATTGCGCATCGCTTGCAATAACATCACCCGTAAAGCTCCAGACTGATTGGTTTGCAAAGCCTTGGCGGTATCTGCAAATAAAACATCCAGCAAGCCATATTGTTCAAGTAATAAAAAACTTTTCTCGGCACTGCCGGCCAAAAATATTTTTAACGTTTCATCAAATAAACGGGCTGAAGATGCACTAGAGAGCAGTGGCGCTAATTCTGGAATGGGAGCGGCTGCGGTTTCATCAATACTGAAATTTAATTTTGCGGCTAACCGGACGGCGCGCAACATTCTCACTGGATCTTCTCGATAGCGCGTTTCAGGATCGCCAATCAGTTTGAGAATACGGTCATGGACATCGGCATAGCCACCAACAAAATCACGGACGCTGAAATCTTCAATGGTGTAATACAAAGCATTGACGGTAAAATCTCTTCGAACCGCATCTTCTTCGAGGGTACCGTAAATATTATCGCGGATTAAATGCCCTTCTTCATGCGTTTGTCGATCGCCTTGGGTGTCGTCGCCGGCAGCTCGAAAAGTCGCAACCTCAATAAGCTCAGAACCATACATAATATGAGCAAGGCGAAAACGCCTGCCAATAAGTCGACAATTTCTAAATTGGGCTTTAACCTGCTCAGGCGTGGCGTTAGTGGCCACATCAAAGTCTTTTGGATGGCCGCCAAGCAATAAATCGCGAACTGCACCGCCAACGATATAGGCATCATATCCGGCATCTCTGAGTCGATAAAGTACCCGTAAGGCATTTGGACTAATATCTTTTCGCGAGATACAGTGATCGGCACGGGCGATAACCGCCTCGGTGCTTGATCGTTCAGATTCGCTCATAGATCTCCTAAATGCAGTAAAATGTCAGGCAATACAACCCTAATGCCACAATGGTCATTTTAAGGGTTTTCTCATTGCATAGGTGATTTATGCCGTTTGTTGTTGTTGAAAATTGTATCCGTTGCAAATATACCGATTGCGTTGAAGTTTGCCCAGTTGATTGCTTTCATGAGGGGCCCAATTTTCTGGTGATTGATCCAGTGGAATGCATTGATTGTACTTTATGCGAGCCGGAATGCCCCGCAAAAGCCATCTTTCCAGAAGATGATGTACCTGCTGGGCAAGAGCACTTTGTTGCGTTGAATGCGGAGCTTTCTGCACTATGGCCAGTCATTACTACCCGAGCCGAGCCTTTACTAGACGCCACCGAATGGGATGGCAAGCCAGATAAATTGCAGTATTTGGAGAAATAAAAAAGAGCGCAAAGTTGCGCTCTTTATTGCAAATACAATTATTTAAGCAGTATTTTTAATTGCTTTAACAATTGACTTGCCGATTGATTATTTAAAACCGCACCATCAGCGCCTAATGCAGCGACTTGCGTTTGAGCACCATTGGCCTGGACGCTAATTAAAAAAACGTCAGGACCATATCGAACTTCGTAGCTTTTAAGACTTTCCACTTTATTCAATACGGTAACGAGTTCAACCGTAGGCAATAAGGTACCGAGACGATTAAAGACATTGTCAACGCTATAGTTGACCAAAAATCCACTCATCACATCTTTACTTTTCGCATTGGCGCCAATTAGCGATTTTGATGGAATCATTAGAGCTTGTTGATTTGACGGCTTATCTAAACCAGCAGGGATTACTAGCGGTTTGGATGTTTCGACACCTTCAAATTCAGGGCGAGGTCTAAACCAGCTACAACCGCTTAGCTGTGTAACGACAACCATTAATGTAACCATCAAACGTACCGTATTCACAAAACTCAACATACACATCCTTAAATCAAATCGAAAGTTCACTTACCTTACAAAACGCTGCCATTTCTTGAGCCATGTCTTGATATTGGTTAGACAAGGGTAATAGTGGTAGTCGCAACCCCTGACCATAACCCAATATCTGCATTATCGCTTTAATTGGGATTGGATTGGGTTCAATTCCCAGAAAATCGTATAATTTAGTTAATGATTCATTCAAAGCAATGGCTTCATCCATACGATATTCAGTAATGTATTTGCAGATTCGAGCAAATGTTGCCGGCACGGCATTGGATGCCACGGAGATGACCCCACTGGCGCCAACGGCCATGGCACGCGCAAAGGTATGATCATCGCCGCTGAGCAAAGAAAAGCTCTGTGACGCTAAGGGTTTCAAACTGACCCAACGCATGGCATCGCTTACCGCTTCCTTAATACCAATAATGTTTGGATGCGTGCTCAATTGGGCGGTTGTTTCAGGCAATAAATCGCAACCGGTTCGACTCGGGACATTGTATAAAACAATAGGAATTTCAGAGGCTTCAGCAACAGTCTTAAAATGAGCGATTAACCCAGCTTGGGTTGGTCTAACGTAAGGCGGGGTAACGACTAAGGCAATATTTGCACCGCTAGACTGTGCTAAACGAGTTTGTGCAATCGTTTTAGCGGTTGATGACTGCCCTGTTCCTGCCAAAATAGGGATTTTTGAACGGACACGAACTGAAGCAAATTCAATCAGTTGGGAAAACTCAGCATCGGATAAAGCAGCAGCCTCTCCGGTTGACCCTGCCACAACTAGCGCTGCTGTTCCTGCATGAAGTTGCGCATCAATTTGCGCGCGCCATGCATTGGTATCGATATAGCCCGAATCTGTAAATGGGGTTGTTAAAGCGGTAATACTGCCTTGTAAGTACACCAATTGGAGCTCCTTAAAAATAAATACAATTGCTACTTGCCGGTTTAACATCAAGACTCTATTCTGTAAGTAATATTTTGACACAGATTTTCGTGTCGCAGGAACGCATCTTGAACGAAAAGGCTACGCAATCTCCAGCAACAGGCAATCATTTACTGATTAGTGCCTATAACACCTATCCAAATTCACCGTTATTGTTGGTATCGCGGTGCATTTCAGAAGCAAGCTGTAATCTTATTGATACGCGATTATCAACCGTTGGCCGAGATGTTTCGTTGATTGCATTAGCTACCGGCACCTGGGATAGCATTGTTAAATTAGAGTCTTTGCTAAGCCGAATCGAAAATGAAAAGCAATTAAAAATTTCATTCTACCGAACTGGCCCAAAGCCACTGCAATCCAATATGCTGCCGTATTTAGTGGAAGTGGTTGCCGCTGACAAGCCCGGCATATTATTTCAATTAGCCGATTTTTTCGATCGGCAAGGCATTACCATTGAAAACCTGCAAAGTAATGGCTATCAAGCCATGCACACGGGTGCTTCCATGTTTACAGCACAATTAACCATTGGCATTCCCGCCAGCATGCACATCGCGGCATTACGTGATGATTTTATGGAGTTTTGCGACCATTTAAACTTAGACGCCATCATGGATCCTATGAAGTATTAATCCCATAATCAAGGAAAAAATAATGACTCGAAGCAAGCGCATTTATGTTTTAGACACCAATATTTTGATGCATGATCCAACCGCGCTATTTAAATTCGAAGAACATGATGTATTTATACCGATGATGGTTCTTGAAGAACTCGATAACGGTAAAAAAGGACACTCAGAGGCCTCACGAAATGCTCGCCAAGTATCGCGATTCTTGAATGAATTGGTTGAATCCCATGGTAGCAACGATATCACCGATGGCATTACCTTAAACCAACCCAAAGGCCTGAAATTGCGCGCTGAGGGCGCTGTTGGTAAATTGCATTTTCAGCTCAAACAAATGGAACCCGGCAAGCGATTTGGTACGGTTCTGCCGGACAACCTGATCCTTGGCTCCATTTTGCAACTCAAAGAAGACAATCCCGGCGTGCCGGTGGTTTTGGTTTCGAAAGACATCAACTTACGTATTAAGGCTTCAATCTGCGGCGTAGATGCTGAAGATTATGAAAACGATCGTGCCATTGATGATTTCAATTTACTATTTACCGGCGTTCGAGAACTTGAAGCCGATTTTTGGGAGCGTCACCAAGGTAATTTACGCTCTTGGACCGACAAAGGCCGCACATTTTACGAACTGCAACAATCACGAGACGACGATTGGTACTTAAATCAATTTCTCTATATGCCAGGCGAAGATGAAGTTGAAATGCGGGTCTGTAAAATTGAAGGAGACCGGGTCACACTTCAAATTGTTGATGACTATCGTTCACCACAACATCAAGTTTGGGGTATCACCGCTAAAAATCGCGAGCAAAACTTCGCCTTGAATGCGTTGATGGATCCAGAAATTGATTTAGTTACCCTACTCGGCACCGCAGGCACGGGCAAAACGCTGTTAGCCTTAGCTGCCGGTCTTTCGCAAACCATGGATGTGCAACGTTATCGTGAAATCATCATGACTCGCGCCACGGTTTCTGTGGGTGAAGATATTGGTTTTCTGCCCGGCACCGAAGAAGAGAAAATGACGCCGTGGATGGGCGCCTTGACCGACAACCTCGAAGTGCTCACCAACACCCAAGAACAAAATTCTTGGGGTCGTGGCGCCACCAATGAATTGTTGGCATCACGCATTAAAATACGCGCGATGAATTTCATGCGAGGCCGAACCTTTCTGCACCGCTGGCTGATTATTGATGAAGCCCAAAACTTGACGCCCAAACAAATGAAAACCTTGATTACCCGCGCGGGCCCGGGCACCAAAATAATTTGCATGGGCAATGTCGAGCAAATTGATACCCCTTACTTAACCGAGACTACTTCCGGTCTCACCTACGCGGTGGATCGCTTCAAGAATTGGGCACACTCCGCGCACATCACCCTGCGTCGCGGTGAACGTTCACGCTTGGCTGACCATGCGTCAGAAGTCTTGTAAGAGCGTCATCTAGAACAATGAAAAAAACAAGCCACAGTATACTCACCATCGCCGGATCCGATTCCGGCGGTGGTGCTGGTATTCAAGCGGATTTAAAAACATTTGCGGCGCATGGCTTACATGGCGTTTCTGCCATTGCGGCACTGACTGCACAAAATACCCATGGCGTTCAAGCTATTCATGTGCCACCGCCAAAATTCCTGCGCGCACAACTTGATTCGGTGTTCACCGATTTCGATATCCGTGCTGTGAAAATTGGCATGTTGGCCAACAAAGCGGTGATTGATGTGGTGGCTGATGCTTTGGAAAAATATCAGCCTAAATATGTGGTGCTAGACCCAGTGATGGTCTCCAGCTCTGGATATACACTTTTAGAAACCCGTGCCATCCAGCGTCTGGTTGAACGATTATTTCCTTTTGCGACGCTCATCACACCAAATATTGATGAGGCAGTGTTATTGTTAAATCACAGCATCAGTAACGATGATGAGGCCGAAGGTGCCTTAGTGGAACTGCTATCTATGGGAGCGAAAGCCGTGCTATTAAAAGGTGGCCACTTAAGCGGCAAGACCGTTATTGATCGCCTCGATACCGGCAAGGCTTTTTATGAATTCGAGCACCCAAGAATCAAAGTTTCCGGGCATGGCACTGGCTGCACATTGGCCTCCGCTATTGCGGCTAATCTGGCTCTGAAGCAATCTTTACCGTATGCCTGTGAAGCGGCTGGTGATTACGTATTCAATGCACTAAAAAATGCTTATAGACCGGGCAAGAGCAATCTTTCAGTCTTAAATCATTTTCACTCCTAATCAAAATTTAAAATTGAAACTCAAATGACCATACAAACGCACTATGACAATTTATCGATAGCAAGAAATGCCCCAAGTGAAGTTATTCGTGCTGCCTATAAAGTACTTAGCCAGAAATACGAATCTGATCAAAACCAGAATGCCGAGTCAAGTAGCATCTTGGAAAGCATTAATCTGTCGTATTCAATCCTTTCTAATCCAGTTAAGAAAGCAGAATACGACCAATGGCTTGAGCAACAAGCGCTAAATCATCAGCAAGGAATTGGCAATGGCGCTAGCAAAAATGGAAAAAAGTTACCTCCTAAAAATACCAACACCGACTTTGTTGATAATAAAGAATCGTCCTCCTATCGTTGGCTGCTTTTTAGTGCAATCGGACTAGCAGCAGTTATCGCGGTGATTTGGTTTGGTTTTATGGGCAACCAAAATAATGCCAACATAATGCAATCTGGCAAACCAGTTGAAAGTGCCAATAACTCGACCAATCAAGCAGCGTCAGAGTCAATGCCTCTAAATGTAGAAACCATAAATATTGCAGCTCATGATCCAGTGGCCATTGATAAATTTATTGGCTCATGGAAAGGAGTCAATGAAACTTCAACGAATCTGCAAACCTTAGAAATTTCAATGAAATCCCCGCAAAGTATGGTGTTTCTTTTGGATGCGAAAGCTGGGCAAGGTATTGGTGGTATTTATGGCCTTGCTGAATTCAAAGATAATTACGCACGCTTTTTTAATGAAGAATATGGCTGTGTTATCGTTTTTACGATAAAGGGCGACACCCTTAATTTAGCAACATCTGAATGCCAGGCTTATCATGCAAAAGGCGTTTCATTTGATGGCGAGTATCGGAAGCCAAGTCTTGTAAAAGAAGAATCCAAACCATTACCAATAAAAACTAAACCAGTTATTACAAAGACGCCGTCCATTGCTAATACGCAACCTAAAGTATTGGAAACAGAACCTGTTGTAGCAAAAAATATGCCGAAGCTTGTAAAGTTTAGTGTCACTGTCAAAGACGCGGAAGGCAACGAAAGCACCTTTGAAATGGTTGCAAAAGATAAAAAAGCGGCGAAAGAAATTATTCGTGACTTCAGGGGAAATCCGAAAATTTTAAAAATTAGAGAAGTGAAAAAAT
>JAGNUI010000152.1 GCA_017987065.1 Arenimonas sp. | reverse complement strand
CGGTGGTAATTTCAGGGCGCGCGTGAATCATGTTTAGTAATTCGATCAGTAAATGTACGCCGGGTTGTTCAAGTAATTCGAAAGCATAAGGCGCTTGAATGCTTAATCCAAAGCGCGGATTTTGCATCAGCAACGTAATGATAGCGCGCACCAAACTGCGTTTCGGTGAAATACTACGGCCTTTTGCAACAGGCTTTTCGGTTTCAGTAATGGCATGCTTTACGCCACTGAGTTGGTGCAGGCGTTCTTGCATTAAATCGCGAAACGCGCCATCGGGAATTTTCGCTAAATACGGTTTTACCGTTTCCGCTAAACGCGCCCTGCCTTCCAGATTGTTGAGATTGGCGTTTTTGCCAAGCTCCGTGAAAAAGTAATCGCTGAGTGAAGTGGCTTGCTGCAGGCGTTGTTCAAAACCATTGGCGCCTTCGGTTTTAACAATGCTGTCTGGATCTTCGCCATCAGGCAGAAACAAAAAGAATGCTTGCCTGCCATCGCGCATGCGCGGAATAATCGATTCGACTGCTTTCCATGCCGCGGCGCGGCCGGCTTTATCGCCATCGAAACAAAAATACACATCGGCGCTGTTGCGAAATAATAATTCGGCGTGATCGGGCGTGGTGGCGGTGCCGAGTGTGGCCACTGCTTGGGTGATGCCGTGTTGGAATAAACTCACCACATCCATATAACCTTCGACCACAATTAAGCGTGGAATTTTATTGTGTGCTTGCTTCACTTGCCACAAACCATAAAGTTCACGGCCTTTATGAAATAGTGGGGTTTCCGGTGAGTTGAGATATTTCGGTCCATCGTCTTTTTCTAATACGCGTCCACCAAATGCAATCACTCGGCCACGGCGATCAAAAATGGGAAACATGATACGGGCACGAAATTTATCGTACACACGGCCGTTGTCGGATTTTGATAACATGCCGGTTTTTTCCAACAAAGATTTACGGCGTTCATCGGTGCCGATGCTGTCCATCAAGGCATTGAAACTATCAGGCGCAAAACCAATGGCAAATTGCGCGATGCTTTTTTCATCAACGCCGCGCTTGCTTAAATATTTTTTGGAAGTCTCGGAAAGCGCCAGCTGATTTTGAAAAAAATGCGTGCTGGCATCCAACGCCGCATACATGTCTTTACTACCATCCACATCGTGGCTTTGTTTTGCCTCTTTGGGAATTTCGATGCCGACACGTTTGGCTAAATCTTCAACCGCGTCCATGAACGTCAGACGCTCATAATTCATCATAAAGCTAATAGCAGTGCCTTTCGCACCACAACCAAAACAATAATAAAACTGTTTGCTGGGCGAAACCGTAAACGAGGGCGAGCGTTCGTCGTGGAACGGACAACGCGCCGAATAATCTTTGCCTTGCTTTTTCAGCGGCACGCGCGCACCGATGATTTCCACCAAATCCACGCGCGACAACAGGTTGTCTATAAACGATTCCGATAATTTCGCCATCGCTTTAGAATGCCATTAATCGCCTAAAAAAGCGCACTTATTTCGGCGCTAAAGCGTTTTTTACCATGCCTGAAACCACACCCATATCGGCGCGGCCAGCTAATAATGGTTTTAACACGGCTATGACTTTGCCCATTTCTTGTGGGCCAGTGGCGCCGCTATCACTAATTGCTTGCGCTACCATGGCCTGCACTTCTTCATTGCTAAACGGCTGTGGCATATAGGTTTGAATAATGCCTGATTCGAAGATTTCAATTTTCGACAAATCATCACGGCCAGCCGCTTCAAATTGGGTAATGGAATCTTTGCGCTGCTTGAGCATTTTTTCCATGACTGCCAATACGATTTCGTCGGTGATTTCAATGCGTTCATCCACTTCGCGTTGTTTCAATGCGGCAAGTATTAAACGAATAACCGCCAGACGTTCTTTGTCGCCCGCTTTCATGGCGGTTTTCATATCTTCAGTGAGTTGCGATTTCATAGACATAGTAGGCTCCATTTTTTAGGTGCGAATAAACACAAAAAGCCGGAAACGCGAGGCGCAACCGGCTTTGCTAAGCGAGCGTAAACGCTCGGCTTAAAATTAAAACAAGCGTTGGCGCTTGGTAATATCGCGCGAACTACGACGTGCTTGACGCTTTACAGCAGCAGCAGCTTTACGTTTGCGCTCTTGTGTAGGCTTTTCGTAAAATTCTTTTTTACGGGTATCGGCCAATACACCGGCTTTTTCGCAGATGCGCTTGAAACGACGCAATGCAAATTCAAACGGTTCGTTTTCACGAGTTTTTACAGAAGGCATGTGAACTCCAGGACATTAAATTCCTAGCAAGGCAAGTTTCCTGCTAGAGAGCCGGTTATCATACACAGATTGCGTCAATTTGGCAATATCGTCTGAACTAATTAAGGAAGTGTGATGCGGGTATTGGGCATTGAATCCAGCTGTGATGAGACCGGTGTGGCGCTGTATGACAGCGAAAACGGCTTGTTGGCGCAGGCTTTATACAGCCAAATCAGTTTGCATACTGAATATGGCGGTGTGGTGCCAGAATTAGCCAGTCGCGATCATGTGCGCAAGCTTTTACCGCTGATTCGCCAAACCCTGAACGACAGCCAAATCCCACTTTCGGCAATTGACGGTGTGGCTTATACCTCAGGTCCGGGTTTAATTGGCGCGTTGATGGTTGGTGCTGCCACCGGCCGTGCCTTAGCTTGGGCTTTGGATGTGCCGGCGGTGGCGGTACATCATATGGAAGGGCACTTGCTAGCGCCTTTATTGGAAGAGAACCCACCCAAGCCACCGTTTGTCGCTTTGTTGGTCTCCGGCGGGCATACACAGCTGATGAAAGTGAATGCCATTGGCGATTACGCCCTGCTTGGCGAAACGCTAGATGATGCAGCTGGTGAGGCGTTTGATAAAACCGCGAAACTCATGGGTTTGCCATACCCGGGTGGCCCGCAATTGGCCAAATTGGCTTTAAAAGGCCAGCATGGTGCGTTTAAATTTTCTCGGCCCATGGTCAATCGGCCGGGCTTGGATTTCAGTTTCTCTGGGCTTAAAACACAAGTTCTTTTGGCCTGGCAGAAATGCCCGCAAACCGAGCAAGACATGGCCGATATTGCCTTGGCGTTTGAGCAAGCGGTGGTGGATACTTTGGCGATTAAATGCGAACGCGCCTTGCAACAAGAAGACTGTAAGCGCCTGATTGTGGCCGGTGGCGTGGGTGCCAATCGCTATTTGCGTGAGCAACTGCAGCAGCGTTTGGCTAAGCTTGGCGGTGAGGTATTTTTTCCGCGCCCTGAATTATGCACCGACAATGGCGCGATGATTGCTTTTGCGGGTTATTTGCGTTTGAACGCTGGGCAATCCGAACCGCCGCACATTGCCTGCAAACCACGCTGGGATTTAGCCAGTTTGCCGCCACTTTCACAATCCAGCGGTTAAACTATAAACATGGATAAAGTATTTATTGAAGCACTGCAAATTGAATGCGTGATTGGCATTTACGATTGGGAACGCACCATCAAACAGCCGATTGTGCTGGATATTGAAATGGCGTTCGACAACCGCATTCCGGCCGCCAGCGACAACATCGAGCACACGCTCGATTACAAAGCCGTTAGCAAGCGCTTAATTGAATTCGTATCGGCATCCAGTTTTGGTTTAGTGGAAACCTTGGCCGAGCGTTGTTGCGAAATTATTCTTAACGAGTTCAATGTCTCGCAAGTCAACTTCAAGCTCAGCAAAATTGGTGCGGTGCGCGGCGCGAAAGCGGTCGGTGTGATCTTGCAGCGCACCCGCAATAATGGCTAAAGCGTATTTAAGCCTCGGCTCGAACGAGCAACCCGAACATTATCTGCAA
>JAGNUI010000151.1 GCA_017987065.1 Arenimonas sp. | reverse complement strand
GGCCGGAATACATCGGTGCGATTCGGATATTTGCGAGAGTGCGTATGGCTCAAGAAAGCATTCATTGCATCCAGATCTAAGGCCAAAGGGCTGTTAATCGGCACGATTGGCGCAATGATTTGTGGCACAGTCACTTCAGTCATAACTTCATTAAAACCCTTTTACAATGGTTCTAGCATAACCCCTAGCGCGCTTGGAGCTCAAGTGCCTGAAGCGATTCAGAAGAAAATGCTTGCATTTAGAAGCAGATATCCGATAATTGCGCTTCAACTGTCACTTACATTTAAGGAATACTGCGTTGGTCAAGCCATTGCCTCGATTACGACTCCAAGGATTTAATAATTTAACCAAGTCCTTGAGTTTCAATATTTATGACATTTGCTATGCTTCTTCCGAAGAGCAACGTCAGCGCTATATCGAATATATTGATGAAGTCTATAATGCCGAACGATTAACCCAGATATTAACTGAGGTGGCCAATATTATTGGCGCCAATGTCTTAAATGTGGCTAGACAAGACTATGACCCGCAAGGCGCATCGGTCACTATTCTGATTTCTGAAGAACCGATTATCGATAAAAAGGCCGCTGGTAAAGAATTGATATCCGATGCCGTTGTGGCGCATTTAGATAAGAGCCATATTACTGTGCATACTTATCCGGAAACACATCCGCATAATGGTATTGCCACGTTCCGCGCTGACATTGATGTGGCGACTTGCGGTGTGATTTCGCCGCTAAAAGCTTTGAATTATTTGATTGAAAGTTTTGACTCGGATATTGTGGTGATGGATTATCGCGTGCGTGGTTTTACGCGTGATATTAAAGGCAAGAAGCACTATATCGATCATAAGATTAATTCTATTCAGGATTTCTTGGCCAAAGACAGTCGCTCATATTATGAAATGATGGACGTCAACGTTTACCAGGAAAATTTATTCCATACCAAAATGCACGTCAAAGAATTTGACTTAGATACCTATTTGTTTGAAGGCAAAGCCAAGAGTCTGAGCTTTAAAGAACGCCAGCGCATTGAGCTGCAAGTGAAGCGCGAAATTGCCGAACTTTATCACGGTCGCAATTTAATCGATTAATGCTTTTGGTTGCATCTATCACAATAAAACCCCGTTTTTTGATGGGGTTTTTATTTATAAGCGATACGCGACAGCTTTCATAATTTGAGATGAAAGCGCCATCAATTTTGGAATGGGCTGTGGCAATTGTCGTGCGCCATGTTGTTCGGCATGTTCGGCGTGACGCGCTTCATCAGCTTTCATCACATTTAAAATTGCGCGGCTTCGTAAATCTTCTGCGGGCAATGTTTCTAAATGTTCGGCCAAATGTGCTTCCACTTGCCGTTCGGTTTCAGCCACAAAGCCAAAATTCCAGCCATCGCCTTTTAATCCGGCACTAAGCCCAATGGCATAGCTACCTAAATACCAGAGTGGATTAAATACGCTGGGTTGGCTGTCGAGTTCTTTTAAGCGTTGTTCACACCACGCTAAATGATCAGCTTCTTCACCGGCGGCGTGAAGTAATTGTGCTCGCGTCGCTTCGGATTTCGCTACGCGTGCCTGGCCTAAATACAAGGCTTGCGCGCAGACTTCGCCAGTATGATTAATGCGCATTAAGCCAGCACTGTGCTGAATTTGTTGTGGCGCCATTTCTAAATCATGGTGGTCAATGGCAGGGTTAATACGCTGCGCTGCTGTATTGCCAGTCGTGGTATTCAGAGCATGCTGAAGCTCGCCAATCATGCGTTCTAACCGAGATGTTTTGCGTTCAAATGTCATGTATAAATTGTGCCATAAATTCGATGGGATGCTGTACTGGAATTTTTGTGGCATTAGCAAAATGTAATCGGCAGCCAATATTTTGCGACAAAATTAGGCTAGCACTATTCGCGTGAACCGCGTTCAAAATTGGTGTGCGCATTTGTTCGGCACGGTGCGGTTGATTGAATTGGTGCAAGCCGGCAGCGCCACAACAGCCTGAATCGGGCAATGTAATTATATTTAAATCGGGAATGCGCTGTAAGAGCGCAAATACCGCCAATTGGCTTTTTTCAAAACTGGCGCTGCAAGGTGTATGCACGGCGATGGTTATACCTTGCGCCGAGCGAAAGCTGAGTTTTTCAGCGCGCTGTTCTAAATACCAACAGGCATCGATTATTGGAATGCCAACACTATCATGTAAGGCACTGCTACAGCCGCTGGCTAGTACCAGAAGTCGCTCATAAGCACTAAATGCCATCCTGTTGTTGGTAGCCAGTTTCTTTGTGGTATCGCTGTTGCCGGCATGGCGAGCGGCCTGTCCACAACAAACCTGTTGTGCTGGTATTTCAGCGCTTTCATCGATGGCTTGTAGCATTTTCATCAGCGCAGCCCGAACAGGTTGTTCATAAGTATCTGCAATACAACCGGCAAAAATGGCATTCTTGCTGGATACGGAAGCAATTTTTAGCCTCTTGGGTGGTTTACTGATGAATCGCCAAGATTTTGGGATTACAGCGTAGCTGAGGCGATAGAAAGACAGTAACGCATTCAGCCATGGTTTATGTGCCATCAACCAAAGCATGGCGCGCATCTTCGTGCTGGATTTCGGTGCAAGCTCGGTTCGAGTGGCTAATAGCAAACGTTCATAAGACACATTTGCTGGACAAACGGTTTCGCAACGCCGGCAAGATAAGCAATTATCGAGCGACTCATGTGGAGCAGAGCCAATAAGATTAGGGCTTTCAGCAATCGCCCCCATGAGTGCAATGCGACCGCGCGGAGATTCCGCCTCATTATGCGCGATTGCATAGGTTGGGCAGTGTGGCAGGCATAAGCCGCAGCGCACGCATTGTTGGGCTAATTCTGAACGTTGGCTAGAACTTAAAGCGGTTTCCATGCATAAGATGCTAACACGGACAACAATCAGGACTTGCACGAAGTCGAAATACAGGGTATTATTCCGCTTCTTATTCACTTGATTTCGTTGGAGCCCGTCATGAAAGCCATGACCATTAGCGCCAAAGCCGAAACTGTTCAGCAAGACTGGTACATCGTAGATGCCAGCGGCAAAACACTCGGTCGTTTGTGCTCAGAATTAGCCCGTCGCTTGCGCGGCAAGCACAAGCCTGTATACACACCTCATGTGGATACTGGCGATTACATTGTTGTTATCAACGCAGAAAAAATTGCTGTTACCGGCAAAAAACTGCAAGATAAAATGTATTTCCGCTTTACCGGTTTTATCGGTAACATGAAATCGGAAAGCCTTGGTCAAGCATTGGACGCTCATCCTGAGCGCGTTATCGAAACTGGTGTTAAAGGCATGTTGCCTAAGAACCCACTCGGTCGCGCTATGTTCAAAAAGCTGAAAGTATACAAAGGTTCCGAACATCCACATTCCGCCCAGCAGCCACAAGTGCTGGACATTTAAGGTTAGGTAAACATCATGGCTGCACAGCAAAACTACGGCACCGGTCGTCGCAAATCTTCAACAGCTCGCGTGTACTTGAAAAAAGGCGCAGGCAATATCGTGATCAACGGTCGCGCCATTGAAGAATTTTTTGGTCGCGAAACATCTCGCATGATCGTTCGCCAGCCTTTGGAATTAACCAATAGCACCGATCAGTTCGACGTTTCTGTAACCGTTGCAGGCGGTGGCATCACTGGCCAAGCCGGCGCAATCCGTTTAGGTATCGCCCGCGCTTTGATTGAGTACAACGATACTTTGAAGCCTGAATTACGCAAAGCCGGTTTTGTAACCCGCGATGCGCGTGAAGTGGAACGTAAGAAAGTCGGTCTGCGTAAAGCGCGCCGTGCTACTCAGTTCTCGAAACGTTAATCG
>JAGNUI010000027.1 GCA_017987065.1 Arenimonas sp. | reverse complement strand
TTGTAGCCACTTTGCGCCAAGCGTTCGGAAATGCCTTCAACATATTCAGCAAAATCCGGCGCGTCTTCAACTGCTGCAAACACCAAACCTTCAAACTCCCGAACCTGCAAGCTTGGTAAGCGAATTTGGCTGATATCAAAATCTTCCACATCTTTCATTTCAGTGGCGGTGCGCAAACTGCCGTCTAAGTTATACGTCCAGCCGTGATAGCGACAACGTAGTTGTTTGGCACCTTTTCCCGAACAATGCGCAATCGGGCCAGCGCGGTGTCGGCAGACGTTGTGATATCCACAAAGGCCTTGTTCAGTTCGCACTAAAATAATCGGCAGTTGGCCAAGCACGGATACCACAAAATCACCTAAATCGGCAATTTGTGATTGATGACAAACATACTGCCAATGCTTATTGAACACCGCGAGTTGGTCAACAGTGTTCATTTCGGTGCCGCTGTAATAGCGCGCGGGCAGGGCGGTGGCGGTAGCCAGTTTCTGCGGCACCAGATCAGCGCTTGGCAAGTTCATCGTCATGCGATTAGGCTCCTGGAGCTTGCCAGCCGCACTGCTGGCCTTTGTTCTGTTCTTTAAGCCAAGTCTGCAACGGTGCGAAGTATTCCAGTACGGCGGAACCGTCCATTTCTTCCTTACCGGTCAGTTCTTTCATGGTTTTCTGCCATGGCTGGCTGGCGCCTTTGCTGAGCATGGCCCAGTAGCGCTTGCCGGCTTCCGGGTTGGCGGCGTAGTTGCATTGGTAAAGCGGTCCTTTGTGGCCGGCTGCGTCGCACAGGGCTTTGTAGAATTGGAACTGCAGGATGTGCGATAAGAAGTAGCGAGTGTAAGGCGTGTTGCCTGGCACATGGTATTTGGCGCCAGCATCGAAATACTCTTCGCCGCGCGCGCTATTAGGTGCTACGCCTTGGTATTTCGCTTTCAAATCCCACCAGGCTTTGTTGTATTGATCGGGTTGTATCGATCCGTCGAACACGCCCCAACGCCAGCGGTCGATCATCAGCCCGAACGGCATAAATGCCACCTTCGCCAAGGCCATGCGCATCTGGCCGTTGATGACAGCTTGCTCAGTGACCGATGGTTTGTCGACTAATCCGATTGAACTCATGTATTCGGGCGTCATCGACAGCACGATGGTGTCGCCAATGGCTTCATGGAAACCATCGTGGGCGCCGTTCTGGAACAGAATCGGCAAGGGATTGTAGGCAAGGAAGTAATACACATGACCGTATTCGTGATACAACGTGGTTAGCTCTTCCTCGGTTGGCGTGATACACATCTTGATGCGTACGTCGCCTTTAAGATTGAGATCCCAGGCGCTGGCATGGCAGACCACATCGCGATCACGTGGTTTGATGAATTGCGAGTTAACCCAATGCGAATCGGGCAGTTTCGGCATACCAAGACCGGTATAGAAACCTTCCGAGAGTTTGGCCATTTGCTTGGCGCTTTCCAGATCGGCATCGCGAGTAATTTCTGCAACTTTGAGCGGTGGTAATGAAGCAGTGCCACCGGCTTTGGCCAGTTTATCAGCGAGGATTTTATCGTGTTGCTTCTGCAGAACGCTGTTGATATCTAGGCTGCCGACGCCTTTGTACGGTTCCACGATCGGCCATAAGCTGGCCCAGTTCTGTTGCCAAAGGTTGCCGGTCAGATGCGCGGGAATCATGCCGTTAATCTGACCTTTATCACCGTACTTGGAGACCAATTTATTTTTGGTATAGCACTGCAACTCCTTGTATAACGGCTCAACTTGAACCCAAAGGCGGTCGCTTTCAGCTTGAAAATCAGCGGGTGACATGTCATAACCGCTGCGCCAGAGTTCGCCGGTGTTGGCGAAGCCTAAATCCTTGGCGCCTTGGTTGGACAAGCTGACAAAGCGTTCATAGGGTTTGCGCATCGGCGGTGAAATGGTGTGCCAGCCGTTCCATGCTGCCAGTTGCTGCTCATAGGTACTGGCCGGGTCGGCCAAAATAGTGGAAACCGCACCAATATCTAGGCAGCCGTTTGGGTTTTTTGGATCAGGGCAATATTTGCCAGATCCGTACATGCCTTCAAGCTTGGTCGCAAGTCCAGTCAGTTCGCTGAGCGCGGCCGGATCATTAGGTGGTGGTAGTGTCACGCCAATCTTCAACAGATGCAGCGCCCTAGCGGTGTCGGCAGTCATCGGCGCATTGGCAGGGAAGGTCTTGGCCTTAGCGATATACTTGCTCATCATGCCAAGGTAGCGTTCGTTGGCCTTAGCGGATATTAGCTCGCTGTCGCTGTTGATGTAGGTTGATGCCAGCCATTGCGAAGACGCGGTTTCCGGATAGACCTGGGTCAATTCCCGATTCACGCGTGCAATGAACTGGTCGGCGCTTTCGTTGCTGTCTGCGGCTTCAGTGCTGCTGCCAAGTAGAGCGGCGGAAATGGCAAAAGCTAAGAAAATAGGTTGTGGTTTCACAGAAACTCCAATTGGTTAATACGAGTGGTTCGATGATATCAGGCTTCGCGAGCGGGCTGAAGAGCCATAGGAAGTGAAAGTGGCAATATGCCGGATTTAAATAAAAATTGTTGGGCGTCTTCCGCATCATTTTCAAACCATGCGCGTGCCGAGCCTAAACGAAAGGTGTAGCCCCATAAATCCATGTCTGCGCAAGCCCGTTCAAAACCAAAGCCATCAATTGAGTTAGCTAACAGCAGTTGCAAATAACAGGTGGCATCTTCTTCAGCAATAGAATCTGTGGCGTTGGTATGAACGCTGGCGCGCCTTTCTTGTGGCATCACCATTAAATGGCCGGCTTCGTGCAGCAAGGAGTGAATCGGGGTGTCACGGCGAACATAAACGGTTGAGCCAATGAGTCCGGCTTCGCATTCGCCCCAAAAACTACCTAGAATAGGTTCGTCATCTGCTAACACGATTAATTCCAATGAAAAACAGCCCAGCAAATGCCGGGCTTGTTTAATATCTATATCGCAAATGCGAACAACTGCAGCTTGCTGCTCGAAAGGCATTGCTTAGTTTTTATCGGGCAGGATAATCTGGATGTCGAGCATTTCTTGAGTGCCGTCTTTGTCTTTTTCAAAATTGACTTTAACGGCTTCCTCGCTAACGTGCACATATTTCTTGATGACTTCCAGCAATTCGCTACGCAAACGTGGCATGTAATCGGGCTGGTTGCGGTCAGAACGGCTTTGGCTGACTAATATCTGCAAACGATTTTTTGCATCATTGGCTGACCCGGGTTTCTTCTCGAGCTTTTCTAATTGATCAATAATATTTCGCAATAATCCCATGGCTTATGCTCCAAAATATTTTGAGAAAAAGCCTTTTTTCTCAACGGTAGTAAAGCGCATCGGCCTTGCTTCGCCAAGAATACGTGCAACGGCATCGGTATAAGCCATGCCGGCCTGCGATTCTTCATCTAAAATAACGGGATTGCCTGAGTTTGATGATTGCAATACTTCAGGCGATTCAGGAATAACGCCAACTACTTTCAAGCCTAAAATTTCTTCGACATCGCCAATAGAAAGCATTTCGCCTTTCTCAACGCGCAATGGGTTGTATCGGGTTAACAGTAAATGTTCGATGATGCGTTCGCCGTTTTCCGCTTTTTTAGTTTTCGAGGCGAGCAAGCCCAATATGCGATCAGAATCGCGAACCGAGGAAACTTCCGGATTGACCACCACCACCGCGCGATCGGCATAATACATGGCTAAGAACGCGCCTTTTTCAATACCGGCTGGCGAATCACACAAGATAAAATCAAAGCCTTCGTCAGCTAAATCGTTAAGGATTTTCTCGACCCCTTCTTTGCTTAACGCGTCTTTATCGCGAGTTTGCGAGGCCGCCAGCACATACAAATTATCAAAACGTTTGTCTTTAATTAAGGCCTGTTTCAGGCTGGCTTCGCCATGCACCACATTGACGAAATCATAAACAACACGACGCTCGCAACCCATAATCAGATCGAGGTTTCTCAAGCCAACGTCAAAATCGATGACCACGGTTTTCTTGCCGGCTTTAGCCAGCCCGCAGGCGATACTGGCGCTGGATGTGGTTTTACCCACGCCGCCTTTGCCTGATGTTACAACAATAATTTCTGCCAAAATAACACTCCTAAAATTCTTTATTTATTGAGGATGGAATTAACTTAATTCTTCTATTTGCAATTGGTCTTTATCAAGCCAAATTTGTACTGCCTTACCGATGAGTTTTTTTGGTATTTCATCTAAAACTTTGTACGTTCCAGCAATAGCCACCAATTCAGCATTAAATTCACGACAAAAAATGCGTGCTTTGGTATTACCAGAAGCGCCCGCTAAGGCGCGGCCTCTGAGTGGTCCGTAGATGTGAATGGATCCATCAGCAATGGCTTCAGCGCCAGCGCCAACCATGGCGCAAACGGTTAAATCGGAATTCACCGCATATATTTGCTGCCCTGAACGCAACGGTTGTGTTTGCATCATGCTCGGTTCAACAGTTTGCATAGCCACTGGCTCGGCAACGGGCTGACGCACCGGTTTATTTTGTTGAACCGGCTCAACGATGGCGACTGTTTCGCGCTCATAATTAGACCGAAATTTAGCTAATAATGGCAGTCCAACTTGCTTCGACAATTGTTCAATAGCAGGAGTGCCGTAAGCAATAGCAATAGGATAGACCCCCACATGCCGAAGGCCGTCAATTAAACTGTCAATGATGTCGTTGCTTGGGCAGGCTGAGAGCGAGCTGAAGTCTAAGATTATGGCCGTATCTTGAAATAACTTGGGTGCTCGTTGCACTCGGTCAAGCATTTCTGCGCAGAGTTTAGCAATGTCGAGGGTTTGAATCCTAAGGTTGGCTATGCCTACTTGTCCGAATTTTACTTCACCGCATTGTTCGTAGCTAATAGCGTTGGATGACATAGTTTAAGTACCCGTGGCCAGCTGGGTTATAGGAATTTTTCGCTGGCGTTCTTTCAGCCATGTTACCTGAGGAAGGCGATCGCCGTAAGTCTCTTTTACATAGGTGTAGTTGGATAGTTCTTTATAAAGCATGGCAGCGCGCAAAGCGGTGCCAGGAATCTGGTGTTGTCCAACTTCATGAAAGCCAAAACTGCCGTGAAACAGCAGGGCAGGGTGCGTGCTCTTTTCAATAAAAACTTCTGCAACGATGGCTGGCGATCGAACTTCCGCAAAGCTCATGGCATCGGCATAAAACAAGCGTCCAATACCGGTGTTGCGCTGGCCTTTGGCAATCACAATGCGGTCTACGTAAAAGAAATTTGGGTAATGTTCTTTAAACCAGTTGAAGTTTGAACTTTCGTAGTCAGCATCTTGGCTTAGGCCTATTAAGAAGCCAACTAAGCAATTATCGGACTCTGCCACACGGAAATAATGCGCGTTTAACCAAAAATAATCGATTTGCGCTTGATTCATTGGCAAAATGCCACTGCCGGCTGCATTATTCATTGCTAATATGGCATCTAACTCATGTTCAAGCACATCACGAATCAACATCGGCATTGGTTAAACTCCATAAATCTCTTTATACCCAATAAATTGGGATTGACGCAAATTATCGCATGCTGAGGTTATGCTGCGTTAGAGATTTTAAATAAAAAAGTGATTATTCATGACTTTCGACAGTCACTCATGGCTTATTTTAGGATTATGATACCAAATAGATGAATACTCGCTTCAACCACCAAAAATTGTTGCAATATGCCGGTTTATTTACCTGGGTTATGGTGGGCATCCCTTTAGTTTATGCCTGGCATCAAGGTGTTGCCGATAATAGTTTATTATCGAAGTCCATGTTGGGCTGGGTGTTCTCATTTTTGGCCTTTGGCTTACTGTATATCATGGTGTCGGGCAATCTCCGGGTTTACAGCAGAGGCTGGCGAGATGGCTTGTACTTGTTTTTTCTAACGATTTCAGCCATTGCGGTTAGCTATTATTCTTCAACGGGTCTGGGTAGCGTCTTGTTGATGGTCATTGCTGGTATTTTGCCATGGCTTTTACCGTTGCCGGTTGGTATGGGCTGGCTGATTTTAAGTCAATTGATGGTTATTCCTGTATTTGTATTTGGGCCAATGGATTTAACCTGGTGGGAAGCGCTGATGCAGAGCTTGTTGTATGCAGGCTTTTCCAGCTTCGTGTTCGTAACCGGCTATGTTGCTATGTTGCAAGCGACGGCACGGGAAGACCAAAGACGGCTCAATGCCGAGTTGCGAGCAACACGAACCCTTTTAGCAGAGACCTCTCGAGTTGGCGAGCGTGTGCGTATTTCGCGTGAACTACACGATTTACTAGGGCATCATCTCACAGCACTAAGTTTGAACTTAGAAGTAGCCAGCCATTTAACCGATGGTAAAGCTCAGGAGCACGTTAAACAAAGTCATTCCTTGGCTAAATTATTGCTTTCCGATGTTCGGGAAGCGGTTAGCGAGATGCGTCATAAGGGCTCGATTGATATTCTTGCTAGTATCGAGCCCTTGTTTAGTAGTGTTCCTCAGCTGCAAATTGATTTCAAATCTGAACCCACCTTGGTTTTAGAAGATCCTGTTATTGCCCAAACGGTTTTGCGATGCGTACAAGAAATCCTAACCAATACCATCAAGCATGCGAACGCTAAAAAGCTCGAACTATCTTTACAAATACTTGGTAATTTATTGATTTTAAAGTCGCAAGATGATGGATGTGGTGTAACGTTAGCAAAGCTAGGTAATGGTTTACAGGGCATGAAAGAGCGAGTGTCTGCCTTGCACGGTGAAATGTTGATTGAAACAATGCTAGGTCGCGGATTTAACGTTAGCATTACCTTGCCTTTAGGAGAGTATAAATGATCAAAGTGATGTTGGTTGATGACCAAACATTGGTTCGTCAAGGCGTTAAGTCCTTGCTTTCATTAGCAGAATCAATAGAAGTGGTCGCAGAAGCACTGGATGGCCAACAAGCCATTGATATGATTCCATTGGTGCAACCCGATGTGGTTTTGATGGATATGCGCATGCCAATCAAGTCGGGTTTGGAAGCAGTGCAAGAGCTCGCGGCGCGTAAGCAATTGCCTCCCACCATTATTTTGACCACATTTGATGATGATGAGCTGGTTTTAGCTGGCGTTAAGGCCGGCGCAAAAGGGTATTTGCTCAAAGACGTTAGTCTTGAGCAATTGGTTGCAGCCATCGAAGTGGTTTCAAAAGGTGGTTCATTGGTTCAGCCAGTGATGACGCAGCGGCTACTTTCAGGATTGGAGGGATTAAATAACCATTTCGTCAGTTTGGATCGTCCTGACCCATTAACGGAGCGTGAGACCGAAATTCTTCGCTTAATGGCTGGTGGCTTTTCCAATAAGGAAATTGCTAATTCTTTGCATGTGGCGGAAGGAACGATTAAAAATCATGTTTCAAATATTCTTTCTAAATTAGGTGTTCGTGACCGAACGCGTGCCGTATTAAAAGCTTTTGAACTGAAAATTGTTTAGTTCACTAAACATAAAGCGTGATAAAAAAGTGCCGGCTAGGGGCTAACTCTTTTGAAAATTAAGTGGTATCCTTTAAGCCTGATTGCCTAGTTGGGTGGTTTGTTCTTGGGAAGAGAGTGATTAAATGAACCGAATTTATGAATTTTTGATTTCAATCGTAATAGTTGTAGTCTTGTTTGCTGTAGTTGGCTTATTTTTACCTTCAGAGCGTGTTATTGAAGATAAAATTGAGAGCAACCGACCTATTAGCACCGTGTTCGATGTGCTAGATGGTTTTAGTCGTTTTGAAGACTGGAACACGCTTAACATAGACAGCACGTTAAAAACACAAATTAGTGACCCCGCTACTGGCGTTGGCGCCACAATGAGTTATACCTCATTGAATCGTTCAACCGGTCAAGGCACTTGGGAACTGGTTGAAAGTGTGCCCGAAGAATCCCTCAAATTTAAAATTCGTGATAGCTCGCTCGGCTTCGATAAATACATGAAATTTAAATTGAATCGTACTGGTCCAAATAAGAAAAATACCGAAATCGTTCAACAATATCATGTTGATTATGGCTGGAATTTGTTCGGCCGCTATGCCGGCATGTATGTTCAACGCAACGTTGGCGACCAAATGAAGTCAGGTCTAAAGCGTCTCAGCACATTTTTGGCAACGGTTCCAAAACTATCCTACGCGGATCACGCAGAACCCATCACATTTGTTGACGTGCCTGCAGTAAATGCACTTGTTGGTACGGTTATTTCCGATCGTGATAACAACAAAATTGCTACCAATATCGTTACCCAAATGGCTTGGATTAATAAAATAATTGCTGCCAATGGTCTGGTTGCTTCTGGCCCTATGCGGATAGTAACCAATGAATTCACTGCAACAAACTATAGTTTTGATGTGGTGCAGCCGGTAACCAAAGATGGCGCTACTGAAGGCGATTGGGATATACAGACAGAAGGTAAAATTGTTTTTGAAAAATTCCCAGCCGGACGCGCAGTCACTACCGATTACACAGGTTATGCTACTGGCTTAGATCGTGAACGTCAGGTAATTCGTGCATGGGCAATGGTTAAAGGCGCAGAAACCGATAATCGTGCCTATGAGGAATACTTAGTTGCACCCGAAGCGATGATGACGGATACCGCCAAGTTCAAAGTTTACTGGCCTATTAAGTAATTCATTTAAAAAGCGGGCTAAGCCCGCTTTTTTTATGCCCAGTGCTTTCTAAAAGGCTATGCTATACCTAAGGTATTAAGTGACAAGGAAATAATGCATGATTCAGGCTGTAAGCTTATGCAAAAAATTTGGTGCAATTCAAGCGGTCAATGATTTCTCACTGCAAGTTGAGCCGGGTGAAATTGTTGCATTGCTGGGCCCAAATGGTGCAGGTAAAACAACTTGTATGCGCCTATTTTCTGGTTTTTTACGGCCAGATTCTGGTCGAGCTTTCATTGCAGGCTTTGATAGCAGTGAGCAAGCACTTCGTGCCAAATACAATTTAGGTTATTTAGCTGAACATGCGCCGATTTATAAGTCACATACTGTGTTTTTTTATCTCAATTTTGTTGCTCAGGCTCGGGGCTTGAAAAAAAGTCAAGCCGAAAACGCGGTTGATGATATTTTACAGCGCTTATCATTAGATTCCATTGCCTTCCAGCCGATTGCCACATTATCGAAAGGTTCGATGCGGCGTGTTGCATTGGCCGCTACAGTGATTCATCGTCCTCCAGCTTTATTGTTGGATGAACCAACCGATGGTCTCGATCCCATTCAGAAAATACAAGTGCGAAAACTTATTCTTGAGTTGTCGAAAACAAGTGCCATTTTAATGAGTACGCATCAAATTGATGAAGTGATAGCATTTTGCCCGCGCACAGTGATTATGGCGGAAGGGACTAAATTGCTGGATAAAACCACCGATGAATTATTAGTACAGTCTAAGTATCATAATGCGGTGTCCTTTATTGCCAATGAAAGCATCGCAGCTCGTGCCGCGCTTGAGGGTATGTCTGGCGTGACTGGATTTGAACAAAATATGCTTGATGGGCGATTGTATGTCTTTATTCAAGGCAATAAACCTCAAAATCAAATGGTTATGGATAAGTTGAATTTGAAAAACGTGCCGTTCTCTGATTTAAGACTTGAATACGGACGTTTGGATGAAGTGTTTAGCAAAGCCGTTAATGAGGTCAAAATTTAATGCCATTTCTTGCTCTCTTAAAACGCGAGTTACAGTCTTATTTGCAAACGCCTTTAGCGCTGGTTTTTGTTGTTATTTTTCTAGTCATGTCGAATAGCTTTGTGTTTTATTTAGGTGATCTTTATGAAATTGGTCAAGCCAGTATGCAATCTTATTTCAGATTATTGCCTTGGGTTTGCCTGTTGCTCATTCCAGCGCTTACGATGCGTGCCTGGTCCGAAGAATTCAGTTCAGGCACTATCGAATTTCTAGATTCCTTGCCGATTCCATTATGGCAAATGGTGTTGGCCAAGTTTCTGGCGCTTTGGGCTATTTCGCTTTCGGCTTTGGCGTTATCGTTTCCACTTTGGATTAGTTTGTCTTGGTTGGGGCAACCAGACCAAGGGGTTATTGTGCTTGGTTATTTTGGCGCGGCCATGTTGATGGCAACCATGATTGCAACGGCTCTGTGTGTTTCAGCAATAAGTGAGAATCAATTAGTGGTCTATATTGTCAGCGCAATGATTTTGTTGCTCAGTTTACTTGCCAATTACCCTCTAGCATTAAATCCAATTCGAGAATTATTTTCGCAACAAATTGTCGATTTAATTAGTTCATTGAGTTTATTGTCTTATTTACAATCAATTACTCGCGGTATTTTGCAACTGCGAGATATCTTTTTTTATGGGGCGACTATTCTATTTTGGCTGACGCTCAATGTATTGTTCTTGCAGTCTAAAAAGCTCAGGAACTAAAAAGATGCATCATTTTAAAACTTTATTTACCATCTTATTTTTTATCTGCATATATTTAGTTGCGATTTTTTTGATTCAATTTAGCCCAACTACGGCACGCATAGACTTAACTGAAAATAAGCTTTTTTCCTTGTCGGAAGGCAGTGAAAAAATAATCAGAAACATCCGAAAACCAATTGAATTCACACTTTTTTATTCTGAAAAAGAAGCGCGTCCTTACCCGCAATTCCGACAGTATGCAGAACGTGTGGTTGAAAAAATTGAAGAGTATTCAGTTCAATCAAATCAAAACATTGTACTAAAACTCGTCGATCCGGAGCCTTATTCGGTTGCCGAAGATGAAGCAATCGCTAAAGGTATCATTGCTGTACCGTTGGAAAGTGGTGCAGGGCCTTTATATTTTGGTCTTTCAGCCAAATTAAATGACGTTACACAAACGATTGGATTTATTAAGCCGGAATCCGAACAAAACCTTGAGTATGAACTTTCAAAACTAATCCAGTCGGTACAGCTAAAAGCCAAACCAAAAGTGCTATTAATATCTGATTTGCCGATATCTGGAAATGAAAGCTTGGCTGCCGATCCATCAGCTTCGGCTTGGGTCATCTTTCGTCAACTTTCGGAACGCTATCAATTGACTCAGGTCAATTCGAACAATATTCAGATTCCAGCAGATATTGATGTGTTGTGGGTGATGCACCCCCAATCATGGAGTGAAGATGCTTTATTGCGCTTGCAAAAGTATATTGAATCGGGAGGGCGCGCTGTTATTTTGCTTGATCCATATGCCGAGTCCGTGCCGGCAATATCGCTTTCGAGTGACTCTTTCAATCCGTTGTATTTGTCTTCTGACCTTTCAAAATTGTTTAAGCGCTGGGGAATTAATTACGAACCAACACAGGTTGTTTTGGACAGCAAGTATGCATGGCTAATGCAACTCAATGAAAATCAATTTCCAAAACGTAACCCAGCTTTAATCAGTTTGCCAGCAGATGCCATGAACCAACGAGATAAAGTAACCGCTAATTTAGATCGATTGGTGTTGTCAAGTGCTGGAGCATTGTCTATTGGAGAAAATAGCCCATTACATATTGAACCCTTGTTGCAGAGCTCGGATTTTTCAAAATTAATATCTGTTGATAAACTGCTGCTTGCAAGTGAAGATCCTGAGCAACTCTTGAATAAATTTGTTTCAAGTCAAGAACCCTTCGTGCTTGCCGCTCGCTTTACTGGTCTGCTTAAAAATGCTTCGAAAAAAGCCAGTAAAGTTAATTTTATAGTGATTACTGATACCGATATACTTAGCGATCGATTGTGGGTATCAGAGAATAATTTATATGGTGAGTCGGTGTTTAATGCACAAGCCAGTAACGGTGATTTTTTCTCAAATATTATTGATGAATTGTCTGGATCAGATGATTTAATATCAATTCGTAGCCGTGGTATGGTATCAAGGCCATTTACAAAAGTTGATCAAATACGCCGCATTTCTGAACTGAAATATCGTGATAGCCAAGCACAATTGTTGTTAAATTTAGAAACGTTGCAAACTAAGATTAATAAAATACAAGAAACTGGTCAAAAGCCTGAAGATTTATTAAAAAACCCAGAATATAAAGCATTAATTACTGAAAAAATAAAGCTTCGTAAGAATTTACGTCGAATACAGCAGGGCATGAATGAACAGGTTGAACAATTAGGACGCAATATCAAGTTGTTGAATATTTTCTTAATACCTATAATTTTGCTAATCATTGCTTTCGTGGTATTTATACGCCGCAGAATGCCTCGCAATTATTCCAGAGTTAGACGTGACACGATATAAAAAAGGCTTTGATTGCCAGCAAGCCTCTACACAACTTTGCAAAGCTGATAAAAAATTAGCTGCGTGGATTAAGAAAATTGGTAGCCTTGAGCAATCTATGAGTTGGCACAAACCGTTTGATGTGGTTGATGCCTTAGCTCGGGCCATTTTATATCAACAATTACACGGCAAGGCAGCTGCAAGTATTGTTGCACGTGTTGAGATTGCAATTGCTAGCAAGCACATTCATCATGCTGCAATATCTACAGTGAGTAATGAGCAATTGCGCGCGTGTGGTGTGTCAGGCAATAAAATACTGGCCTTGCGAGATTTGGCACGACGAGAAGCAGCTCAAGAAATACCCACCGCACGGCAATTGCAGTACATGAGCAATCAGCAAATTATTGACGCACTAATTGCCACTCGTGGTATTGGGCAATGGACGGTGGAAATGATGCTGATGTTTAGGTTGGGCAGGCCGGATGTTTTGCCAATTGATGATTTTGGCATTCGCAAAGGTGCACAGATATTGGATAAAACCATTGACATGCCAACACCAAAAACATTGTTGAATCG
>JAGNUI010000026.1 GCA_017987065.1 Arenimonas sp. | reverse complement strand
ATGCAAAATCCGCGCTTTGGATTAAGCATTCAAGCGCCTTATGCTTTCGAATTACTTGAACAACCCGGCGTACATTTACTGATCGAATTACTAAACATGATTCACGCGCGCCCTGAAATTACCACCGCATCGCTACTGGAAAGCTTTGAACAACACGATGATTACGCGGCCTTACAAAAACTGGCGATGCTGGAAATTCCGGGCGATGATACTAGCTGGAAATTGGAATTTAGCGATGCACTCGAGCAACTCGCCAAACAATATCGTCAGCAACGGCTGACGGAATTACGCCAACAAATGGCGCAATCCGGTTTAAGCGAAACAGAAACTCTCGAACTTCGTGAGTTACTGCAAGCAAGAGGCTAGCGTGCCGTAAAAATTAGTGCTTAGTTATTCGGCGAACCAACATAAACTGGCTTGCCACCGACCCAGGTTTCCAACACCTGCGTGGTGCGGATTTGGCTTGGATCAATATTGAAAATATCGCGATCAATCAAGATGAAATCAGCCCACTTGCCAGGCTCCAATGTGCCCTGCATATTTTCAGCATGTGCGGCATAGGCCGCATCAATGGTGAAGGAGCGTAATGCTTCAATCACACTCATAGCCTGCTCCGGATGCCAACCACCTTTTGGATTATTTTGTGCATCCTGACGCGTTACTGCGGCATGTAAACCAAAAAATGGATTGGATAATTCCACAGGAAAATCTGACCCGCCGGCAACGCGCGTACCTTGTTTAAGAAAAGTCTGCCAAGCATAAGCGCCTTTCAGTCGCTCGGCACCGATGCGGTCCTCGGCCATGTTCATGTCCGAGGTGGCGTGGGTTTGTTGCATGGAAGCAATTAACTGCAACGGTACAAAACGTGGAATATCATTTACCCTTAGCACTTGTGCATGCTCAATTCGATTGCGCAGATTTTTTCCGCCCTGCAATTTGTAAGCGGCTTCAAAACTATCGAGCACTTGGCTGTTGGCTTTATCGCCAATGGCATGCACATTAACCTGATAGCCTTGACTCAAACCTTTACCGACCATTTCATTGAGTTCAGCTTGGGTGTTGAATAACAAACCACTGTTGTTGGGTTGATCCGAATATGGGGCATGCAAAGCTGCGCCACGACTTCCCAAGGCACCATCGGCATACAGTTTAATACTGCGTACGGTCAGAAAATCATTGCCATAAGCTAATAACGGACCACCTTTGCTGATGGCATCGAAATCTTCGCCAACACCACCAATCATGGCGTAAATGCGTGCGCTCAGTTTGCCTTGATCGGCATAATTTTTATAAAGCGTAAAGGTGCGTTGATCAATGCCGGCATCACCAACACTGGTTAAACCGACACTGGCCATTTCTGCCAGAGCACTATCTAATGTATCAGTCCATTGTTGCGCTGTTGGTTGCGGCACTTTAGCTAGCAATAAAGCACTGGCATTATCAATAAACACCCCGGTTGGGTTGCCTTCAGCATCGCGCTCAATGCGACCACCCACAGGGTCTTTGGTATTTTTATCAATACCAGCCACTTTCATCGCGGCACTATTGGCCCATGTGGCATGGCCATCAACACGCTCCAAAAGTACAGGCCGATCGGAAACCACCGCATCGAGTTCTTTTGCTGTAGGGAAACGACCAAGATTCCAGATCACTTGATTCCAACCGCGGCCAATGATCCACGGATTCGCTGGGTTCGCTACCGCGTAATTTTTTACTTTCACTAATGCCGCATCCAGCGATGCTGTGCCAACTAAATTGGCTTGCAAAATATTGGCGCCTAAATTCATCACGTGACCATGCGCATCAATTAAGCCAGGCAATAACGTGCGATTTTTACCATCTATTATTTTGGCTTGCTTGGCTCGCCCCGAAATCTCTGCATGGCTTCCAATAGCCGTTACTTTGCCATCATCAATTAGCATGGCTTCAAAGCGTATCAGCTTGCCTTGGCTATCTAAGGTGTAGCCATTGACGTTATCGATAAATATTTGTGCTGCGTGACCACTTTGTACCCAAACAGTGGCGATCAGTAAAAAAGCCAAGAGATTGCGACGGTTCATGTATTATTCCTCAAAGTATGACAATCATCATAATTGCATTATAGTTACTTGTCTTCCCAATAATATCTTGGAATTAATGGCATGCTGATATGGATAATTCTTTTGACTACATCATAATTGGTGCTGGCTCCGCCGGTTGCGTCATCGCTAGCCGACTGAGCGAGGACCCAAACGTTGCAGTATGTTTACTGGAAGCCGGAGGTCCGGACAGCAACCCATTAATCCATTGCCCGGCCGGTTTGGTGGCGATGGTGGCCACCAAGATTAACAACTGGGCCTATCAACCCGTGCCACAACCTGGTTTGAATGGGCGCACCGGTTACCAGCCCCGTGGTAAAACGCTCGGCGGCTCCAGCTCGATTAACGCTATGTTGTATGTGCGCGGCCATCGCTGGGATTATGATCATTGGTCGGCTTTAGGTAATGCCGGTTGGTCGTTCGACGAGGTATTGCCGTATTTCAGGAAAGCCGAGCACAACGAAACTTATGCCAATCAATATCATGGTCAAGACGGGCCGTTGAATGTGGCAGAGGTCATGCAGCCCAGTTCGATGAATCGACGCTTCCTGCAATCCGCACAAGCTGTCGGTCTGCCGCTGATTGGTGATTACAATGTGCCAGAGCCCTACGGTGCTTTCATGTATCAGGTCACTCAGAAAAATGGTGAGCGCTGTAGCGCAGCTAAAGGTTATCTAACGCCAAACCTGAAGCGACCAAACCTGAGTGTGATTACCGGCGCGATGACAAGGCGCGTAATGTTCGATGGTCTAAAAGCTAATGGCGTTGTCGTCAATATCGGCGGCAAGGATATCGAACTTAAAGCACGCCGAGAAATCATCCTAAGCGCCGGCGCATTCGGTTCGCCGCAAATACTGCAATTGTCGGGCATTGGTTCTGGCGCCATGCTGCAATCCAAGGGTATTAGCGTTATACATGAACTACTAGGCGTTGGTGAGAACCTGCAAGATCATATCGATTATGTGTACACCTACCGCACCGGAGCCGATACCGATACATTTGGTATTTCGGTGCGCGGCAGTATGCGTATCTTGAAAGGAATCAGACAGTGGCGCAAACAGCGGACTGGAATCCTTACCACGCCTTATGCTGAATCCGGTGCGTTCTTCCGTAGTAGCCCGGATGCGGAAATTCCAGACTTACAGTTGGTATTCGTACAGGCTATTGTGGATGACCACGGTCGCAAGCCACACTGGGGGCACGGCATCAGTTGCCATGTCACGCTACTGCGCCCCAAAAGCCGTGGCACCGTAACACTGAACACAGCAAATGCTTATGATGCGCCGCGCATTGATACTGCGTTTTTCAGCGACCCAGAAGATATGCGCATATTACAAAAAGGCGCTAACCTGCAACGCCGTATCCTTGATGGACAAGCATTTGATGATATTCGTGGCAAGGCACTGTACGCACTAGATCAAAGTGATGCACGTGCGGTCGAACAGGATATTCGTCACCGTGCCGACACCCAATACCACCCAGTCGGCACCTGCAAAATGGGCCATGATGCCATGGCCGTCGTTGATAACCAATTACGTGTGCATGGCATCCAAAACCTGCGCGTCGCCGATGCCTCGATTATGCCAACTCTGGTTGGTGGTAACACCAATGCACCTAGCATCATGATTGGCGAGAAAGCAGCCGATATGATTAAAGCCGATTGGAAATAATCCTCTGCGAAAAACCCCCGCATTATGCGAGGATTTTCTTTACGCCAATGCAAACATTGGTAACTTCAACCAATGATCAATCAATAAAAATGCAAATAAAATCATTAAATACCAAATGGAATATTTAAACACTTCCATGGCAAACAGCTCGTCGGGTGGGTTTAATAAGCGGATGGCGTAATACAAAAATACCAAGCCAAGCACTACCGCGCCGCCCAGATAAAACAGGCCACTCATGCCGGTAATCCACGGCAACAAGCTCACTAACAGCAATAACACGGTATAAAACAGAATCTGCCAACGGGTGTATTTCACCCCATAAATCACTGGCAACATTGGTATTAAAGCTTTGGCATAATCATCGCGACGAAAGATGGCCAGCGCCCAAAAATGAGGTGGCGTCCAAATGAAAATAATTAGGAATAATAACAAAGCATGCGGATCAACCGTATTGGTGATGGCTGCCCAACCCAGCACTGGTGGCGCAGCACCGGCGGCGCCTCCGATAACAATATTTTGCGGCGTGGCACGCTTTAAATAGCCGGTGTATATAATCGCGTAGCCAATGAGTGAGGCGAACGTTAAACCCGCAGTCAATACATTCACCTGCCAAACCAATAACAGCATCGACAACACACCAAGCACAATCGCAAACACCAGAACTTGTTTCGAATTCAGTCCGCCACTGGGCAATGGACGATGTGCTGTGCGTGCCATCAAGGCATCAATGCGTTGATCGAGCAAATGATTGATGGCCGCGGCAGAGGATGCTGCTAGCCAAATGCCTAAGCTACCGAACAACACCAAATTCCATGGTGGCATGCCAGGCACTGCTAAAAACATACCAATGATGGCAGTGAACACAATGAGTGCCACCACACGCGGCTTGGTCAGCTCGTAAAACTGTTTATAGGGAATCGACATAGGCGCTATTGTATCAAGTAGCAGCTGGTTCTGGTTCTGGTTCTAGTTCAAGCTCTTGTTCTGGCTCACGTAAGCGGGCCAGCAATCCCACAACCACGAACAACAAGAGCGCTGCACCGGCGTTATGCGCCACGGCAACCCATAGAGGCAATGAGAACAAGACATTGCCAATACCCAACGCCACTTGGCATATGATTAACAACAATAATAACCCTGACCAATATTTGAGACCATTGGTGCGGAACATTCCAATACCGAGCACCACGAAATAGACCGTGACTATTAACGCCATGCCACGATGCATTAATTGAATAGCAGCACGCGCTGGGCCATCGAGAACACCGCCTTCGTAATCAACTCCAATACCACGCCATAAAATAAATGCTTCAGAGAAATTATGTTCGGGCAGCCAACTACCAGCACATTTAGGAAATTCCGCGCCGCATGCCAATGCCGCGTAATTGGCACTGGTCCAACCACCTAGCGCAATCTGGATAGCTAGCAATACTAATCCAATCCATAGCCAACGCTTAAGTGGCGTAGCAATGGCATTGATCAGTTCAGTGTTGGGCGTTGCTTTCCAAGATAGCCATGTTAATAACGAAAATGTGGTTAAGCCACCCAGCAAATGCGCCATCACTACAATCGGCTTGAGCAACCAGGTCACCGTCCACATTCCAAGCATTGCTTGCATGATAATTACTGCTAAAAGAATGGCAGTGATACGAATAAAAGGCTCGCGCCCTGCCCACCATGCAAACCCGAATAAACCTAAAAGCCCAGCACTCACTAAGGCAAAAGCTGGATAGTATTGCTGCTGCATATAGAGCGGAATCGACACCGCAACCAGGGTTGCACAAGCTACAGGCGCCCAAATTGCCCGCGCACGGCGCTTAGCTTCTAACAAGGACATACTCAACACAAATAATCCGAGGATGGCGGCTAAATGACGATGCAATTGTTCACGCCAGGTTTTATGGCTTTCTACTACCCGTTCAAAAACGGCATTGGCAGCCACCACTTCATGATCATCTGTTGGCCAGGTTGCACGACCATAACAGGTTGGCCAATCTGGGCAAGACAAACCCGCATTGGATAAGCGCACAAATCCGCCAAAGACAATAACGCAAAGCGCCAACAAAGTTGCAGCCCAAGCAATGCGATGAAAATGTTTATAGGTTTTAGTCATGGTTTATTTTACTAGCTTTGCCAAATCTTTTCTTAAACCAGACGGATCGAATCCCGCCGAATATTGCATAATCACAAAACCACCAGAATCAATAATATAAACTGGAAAACCAGCACTCGATTCAAGCTCTGGCAACGTTTGCGATAATACTGTCTGCGGTTGCATCGGCACAAAACCTTTAAAATCATGCGTGTTGGCTGGCAATGCAGCAAACCACAACAGTTCAATCCTTTCAGTATGCCGTCCCTGCGATAGCCAAACACTATGCAGCGTGTCCATCATGGATTGGCATTGGGTTAAACATGGTTTATCGGAGACAAACACAATTCGCCAACGATTTAATTCTGGCTGCCAAAGATACGGACTGCCATCGAGTCGTTTAAATTGCTCTGCACTTAAATCAATGGGCGGCTTTAAAAGTTGCCCGTAATTTTTACTATGCTCTGGTTGCCAACCGGAAAAGCGCAACAAGGCCGCAATGCCGAATGAGCTGAAAAACATTGCCACAATCAAAATCAAAATGAATCGTGATCGCCATTGCTGTTTTTTATCTATGATTGGTTGATTCATGATTTTTTCCTTAGTAACACATACAAACTTAGACATAAAAAAGCGAAAGCCAGGCCGAACCATTGGAACGCATAGGCGCGGTGTTTTTCAGGCGGCAAGGTATTGCTTGAAACTGTTAAGCTGCGCTCAAAACCAATAGCCAACGCCGGATCTAAACGCAACACGCGTGAAGCCAATGAATGTGCTAATTGCTTTGACAATGCATCCGTATCAATACGCGTCACCAACAAGGTATTCGCATCGAGTGAGGAGATGGCCTCACCGATTGCAAAACCGGCAGCGGGTGCTGGCAACAACAAACCTGCCACGGTGTATTCACCCTTTAATGCATTAGGCTTGGGAAAGGTGCGATTATTTGATACGGGCAACCATCCTAATTCTACCAAGAATGTTTGCTGATTTTGGTTTTTGGCCAATTGATAAACCATTACGCCAACTAGCCGACCATTGCGCTGATTATCCAGCAAAATAATAGGTTTGCTTAAAAATTGCACACGACCCTGCGCCCACTCAATCTGCGTTGCTGTTGGATTAAGTTGCGCAAGATTAAGCGCTTGTTTGCCACTAATGCTTTCTTGCATTTGGGCAATTTGTTGTTGTTTTTCATCGGCACGCTCAAGCTGCCAAAATCCTAATCGCAACAAAAGCAATAATATGGCGCATGCAAAAAATAACATCAGCAACTTAACTTTCACCCAGACACGTCCATTTCGCAGATAATATTCAGCATAGTCGCTTCGAGATGAATATCATGGAAAAATTACTCATTATTGCTTTCATCATTCTGATTATCTGGAATTTAGGCGCCGGCCTGTATTACATGATGGTCGATAAAGGCAAAACCAATCGAACGGTCAATGCCTTAAGTTGGCGGATTGGGTTATCAGTACTTTTGATTGCCTTACTATTTCTTGGCATCATTACCGGCGTCGTCAAACCACACGGCATTTAATAAACTTAATAATTTTACGAAAAAAAGGCCGGCTATTTGCCGACCTTTTCATTTATAGCACGTAGACGAATAAGAATAACAGCAACCAAACCACGTCAACGAAATGCCAATACCAAGCCACCGCTTCGAATGCAAAGTGGTGATCTTTGCTGAAATGACCTTTGGCGCAACGCAACCAAATAACCGACAACATGATGACGCCTAAAGTCACATGCATACCGTGGAATCCGGTCAACATAAAAAATGTTGAACCATAAATGCCTGAGCCCAGTGTTAAGTTGAGTTCATGATAGGCATGAATATATTCCTCCGCCTGGAAGAACAAAAAGGCTACGCCGAGCACAATGGTTGCACCTAACCACCACAATAAAGCGGTGCGAGCATTAGCTTTTAATGCGTGATGCGCCATGGTGATGGTAACGCCAGAGGTCAGCAATAACATGGTATTCAACAACGGCAAACCCCATGCTGGAATGGTTTCAAACGCACCACCAAGGCCTTCAGGACCATTGGTTGGCCAGCCAGCCACAAAGCCTTGCCAGATGTATTGATTGGTGAATGCTCCGTCACCCTCGCCCGATTGCCAAGGCAAAATAAACTGACGAACGTAAAATAATGCGCCGAAAAAGGCAGCAAAGAACATCACTTCAGAGAAAATAAACCACATCATACCCATTCGGAATGAGGTATCGACTTGCTCGTTGTATTTGCCTTGCAGTGATTCGGAAATCACATCGCCAAACCATGAACCCAGCACTAGCAATGTCGCGAACAAGCCTACAAAAAATATGCTCTGGCCCCACGAAGAACCATTGAACCAATTGGCGACACCAATCATCATGACAAACAGCGCAATGGAACCCAAAAAAGGCCAGCGACTGTGGTGTGGAATAAAATAGATTTCAGAATCGTGTGCGTGGTCTGTTGCCATTATGGTTCCCCGGGCTTACTAAGAGTTAAGGTGCTACTAATGCAGCGGTTGTTGGAGTTGGCGTATTCAGCTTTGCCGTGGCTTCATTATTGATAAAAAAAGTATACGACAGCGTCAGTGTTTTTATTTCTTTGGGTAAATCAGGACTGACAATAAAACGCACTGGCATATCTTTTGTTTCGCCAGCCATTAAGGCTTGTTCGGTAAAACAAAAACATTCGGTTTTATTAAAGAAGCTGGAAAATTGATTAGGCGCAATAGATGGTGCGGCATTGCCCACAGTGGGGTAGTTCGCGGTGTTTTTTGCACGATACGTTGTTTCGTATATTTTGCCGGGTATTACTGTCATATGCGTTTGATTCGGCACAAACTGCCAAGGCAGCTTGGAATTCACCGTGCCATCAAAATGCACTTCCACTTCGCGATTAACCGGCACCGCATTAGCGGCTAACGGCTGCATAGTACTGGCCGTTTTATCGAGTTTAATACCAAATATTTTTTCGCAGGCAATGTTGTACATCGGCACCAAAGCAAACGCAAAACCAAATGAGCCGATTGCCAGCCAGAGCATTTTTTTAGTGGTGCGGTTATTTTGGGTTGTCATAGCGGTTCAGACCCAAATTAATGGGTCACGTCACCGTGGGCTAAATCGCCATCTTTGATTACAGGTGGCTTTTCAAATGTATGGTGCGGTGCTGGGGAAGGAACTGTCCATTCCAAGCCACGGGCACTTGGCCATACGCGCGCATCGGCTTTCACACCGCCACGAACGGACTGCCAAACGATATACACGAACAACAGTTGTGCTAAACCAAAACCAAAACCACCAATCGATGACCACATATTGAAGTCAGCAAAGGCAGGATTGTAATCGGGCACGCGGCGTTGCATGCCAGCTAAGCCCAAGAAATGCTGCGGGAAGAACAACAGGTTCACGAAAATGGTGCTGAGCCAAAAATGCCACTTGCCCAAGGTTTCGTTGTACATGTGGCCCGTCCATTTCGGCAACCAATAGTAGGCGCCAGCCATAATGGCAAACACCGCGCCAGTGACCAACACATAATGGAAATGCGCCACCACAAAATAGGTGTCGTGGTATTGGAAATCAGCTGGCACAATGGCCAACATCAAGCCAGAGAAACCACCGATGGTGAACATCACCACAAAGCCTAATGCGAATAGCATTGGAGTTTCGAAAGAAATGGAACCGCGCCACAAGGTGGTGACCCAGTTAAACACTTTCACGCCGGTTGGAATCGCAATCAACATGGTGGCATACATGAAATACAACTCGCCACCTAAAGGCATACCCACGGTGAACATATGGTGCGCCCACACAATGAAGCTCAAGAACGCAATCGATGCGGTGGCATACACCATGGCCTGATAGCCAAACAAAGGCTTGCGAGCAAAGGTTGGGATGATTTCAGAGACAATGCCGAAAGCTGGCAAAATCATAATATAAACTTCAGGATGACCGAAGAACCAGAAAATATGCTGGAACATCACCGGATCACCGCCACCAGCAGCATTAAAAAAGCTGGTGCCGAAGAATTTATCGGTTAATAACATGGTGACCGAACCAGCCAAAACCGGCATCACGGCAATCAATAAGAATGCGGTGATTAGCCAGGTCCAGACGAAAATCGGCATTTTCAACAAATCCATACCTGGCGCGCGCATATTCAAAACGGTCGCAATGATATTAATAGCACCCATGATGGAACTAACACCCATTAGGTGGATGGCAAAGATGGTGAATGATAGGCTGGTGCCGCTTTGCAAAGACAAAGGCGGATACAGCGTCCAACCACCAGAGGGGCCGCCGCCACCAATACCAAAACCTTGCAAAATTAGTGGCATTAGCAAAATGCTGAAAGCAAATGGCAGAATCCAGAAAGACCAGTTATTCATGCGTGGCAAGGCCATATCCGGCGCGCCAATCATTAGTGGAATCATCCAGTTCGCCAAGCCAACAAATGCTGGCATGACCGCGCCGAAAATCATCAGCAGCGCGTGCGTGGTGGTCATCTGATTGAAAAACTCAGGCGATACCAGTTGCAAGCCAGGCTGGAACAATTCAGCGCGGATGACCATCGCCATGCTGCCGCCCATGAAAAACATCAACAGGGCAAATAATAGATATAGTGTGCCAATATCTTTATGGTTGGTGGAATTGAACCAACGCTCAAAAAAACTTTGTTTATGATCGGCCATGATTTGCCTCTTAAAGTGTAATTCGTGAATTCATTAAGTCGCAGGCGCGACTTCTGGGGTTGCCGTAGGCGCTTCTGTTACTGCTTCTGGCGCAACAGTGGCTTCAGCTGGCGCTGCAACAGGAGCAGCTTCAATAACCGGAGCTTGCTTTTGTGCTGCTAACCATACTTGGTATTCTGCTTTAGGCAAAACCTTAACCACAATCGGCATAAAGCCATGGTCTTTGCCACATAGCTCAGCGCACACACCACGATAGGTGCCAGGGATTGCTACCTTGGTCCACGCATCGTTAACAGTGCCTGGTATAGCATCTTGTTTCCAACCTAAAGCAGGAACCCACCACGAGTGAATCACATCATCGGAGGTGATAACAAAACGGATGCGGGTATCGGCAGGAATAACCAGCGGCTTATCGACATCACGTAAATAACTGGTGTGCTCAGCCAACTCGGATTGCGTACTGGCATTGTTTTGGCGCAAATCATCCGATTTGCGATCGAGGCGAGAAATAAAATCAACGCCTTCACCGACGTATTCATAACGCCACATCCACTGATAGCCAGTCACTTTAATGACCATTTCATCTTTTGCAGCACCGTAATTGGCGCCATATTGGGCCATAACCATTCTGGTGGCTGGATACGCGGAGCCAATCAAAATCAGAATTGGCAAGATGGTCCAAATCAGCTCTAATTTGGTGCTGTGCACAAAATTAGTATCGGCAACGGCGCCTTTTGAATGGCGAAATTTGATCATGGCATACGCCATAGCACCAAACACTATGATGCCGATAATCACGCAAATCCAGAGCATAATCATGTGTGAATTATAAGCATTAGCTGCAGTAGTTGTTACACCCTGCGTCATATTTAATTGCCAACGAACCGGATCTGTGGTGTTAGCTTGCGCAAAAACCGCACTAGCAGCCATCATGCTCATGAGTAACGCCATGATTTGGGTAATACGAGGAAATTTCATTCATCCAACCTCTATTTTTCTCAACGTGCAATTTTACAGCCATAGCTAGTTCTTGAGCAAGCCTTAAGATGTGAAAAGATAAAGTCATTAGGGGGTTACGCTTTTACTAAAAGCCCCCTAAAATTAGCTTTCATCATTTTTCTCGGACTCCTGCCGTGACTTTAATCATTAGCCCAGAGCTACCTGAGCACCGCTCAACTTTGATGCAACGCATCACAGCAGCTTATTTGCGTGAAGAGGGCGAACATATTGCTGAATTACTTGAGCTAGCGCCACTTCCTGATAACGCCCGCCAATTAGCGCAAAATAGTGCCATCAGCCTAGTTGAACGCACCCGCTTGCGCGCGGCTGACCCCGCTATGGTGGAAGCTTTCATGCGCGAATACGACCTTTCCTCTGAAGAAGGCGTGTTGTTAATGTGTGTGGCTGAAGCACTATTGCGAATACCTGACCAAGCCACTGCCAATAATTTGATCCGCGACAAATTAGGTGACGCCGATTGGGATGCGCACATGGGCCAATCGTCGTCCTTATTAGTCAATGCCTCTACCTGGGGGCTTATGCTCACTGGTCGTATGGTGTCGTTGGCCGGCGAAACCCAACGGAACTCGGGAAGTTCTTTCAAACGCCTAATCGGCCGTATGGGCGAACCCGCCATTCGGCTCGCTGTGCGCCAAGCCATGCGGATTATGGGCCATCAGTTTGTGATGGGCCGCACTATTGACGAAGCACTCAAGCGCTCAACCAATAGCGAAAATGCGCCTTATCGCTACAGTTTCGACATGCTGGGTGAAGGTGCGCTGACCCAAAAAGATGCCAATCGTTATCAGCAAGCCTATCGCGACGCCATTAAAGCCATTGGTTCGGGTGGCCCGTATCCGGATATTTTTGCAGCGCCGTCTATTTCGGTCAAACTTTCTGCCTTGCATCCGCGCTATGAGTTCAATAAACGCGCCCGTGTTTTAGCCGAACTGGTGCCTGCCGTTTTAGAATTAGCGCAATTGGCCAAAGCCAATGGCATTGGTTTCACCATTGATGCCGAAGAATCTGAGCGTTTGGAATTATCCCTTGAAGTGATTGTCGCTGTTTTTGCTGACTCATCACTCGATGGTTGGGATGGTTTCGGACTGGCGGTACAGGCTTATCAAAAACGTGCGCCCTACGTGATTGATTATTTAGTGGACGCGGCGCGGAAAATTGGTCGTCGCATGCCAATGCGTTTAGTGAAGGGGGCTTATTGGGACTCTGAAATTAAAAAAGCCCAAATGGATGGCTTAACCAGCTACCCGGTTTTTACTCGAAAAGCCAATACCGATTTAAGTTATATCGCTTGCGCGCAAAAAATGTTTGCCGCCCATGATGCGCTTTACCCGATGTTTGCCACCCATA